>CBDUAB010000646.1:0-3667 GCA_965365045.1 uncultured Planctomycetales bacterium | reverse complement strand
AGAAGTTCAGCACCAGCCCCTTACGCGACCTGAGCTCAATGACAACTCGTTTCTCCGCCGGCTCCGCTTCGATTCTCTGTAGTGCCTGATGCCCAGGGATCGTGTCAATTTTGGCCAACAGCCGCCCGTCCCGGCGATCTAAACAAAGAAGCTCAGTGAGCTGTTGAGGCGTGGTGCGATTGTTCTTCCTCACCTGTTTCCTTACATAGCGTACAAACGTTAGCGCCGGAGAATTGACCGCCTGGCCGAGAGGCAACGAATAGCGGTCAATTTCGGCCGGCACCGACCACATGGGAGTCTTGGTGGCGCGATCATAGGCGTAAACGCGTCCGTTCACGAGCCGTACGGGGCCCGGGCTAACCACATTTCCGGATTGACGACTAATAAGTCCCCGCCGCGTTGCGTTGCCTCGGTTTTTTATGATCGGCTGATTCGTAACAAACAGGTACTGATCCCGCGATCGCAATGCAAAGATCTGAGACAATTTCGGCTCTGGCAACAGTTTGGCCTCGAACTGTAATTCACCACTCGCCAGATTCAACAAATCGAGCTTGCCATCCGGCTGCATTACGACCAATTCGTCGACACCCAAGAGGTATCCACGTGATAGTTCCGCATACTCACGGCTCCAAACATCTTTCTCTTCCCATGCGTCGTACATTCTCAGTTTGAGCGTCTGGGAACGAACGTGTTCGCCGTCCCAGGTGAGTATCCTGCTCCCCTGAGTTATCCAACGTCGGTCGTGTTGAGGAACCGATCGTTCACCCAGGCTTTGTCCGTCCGACATCGCCAACACCATCGCCTTTTCGCTCTTGGGTGGTACGACAAAAACCCGTTGCGCGTCGCCGAATAGGTCGCAGCCAGGCGGCAACCCACGTTTTAGCCAGCGGATGTGGCCGCTCAACGGATCGACACACCGCAATTCCGTGTTCTTTTGGAAGCAAACTCCGGTCGCCTGAACCGGCCCCAGAATACCAACACGGCGACCTTGGTCCGTCGGGACAAACCGCTCGATCGTCCAGGAATTGTTTATGGTGGTCGTCTTGCTGGCTAAGAACGGTGACGTAATCTGGCCCGGTACTAGTTCGACGCGCCACAAAACGCGATCCTCGTTCCGGCGCACGTCGCCAATCAAATCAATGGCAACGATTTCGTAGCCCAGTGAAACAACGAGCAAGCTGCCAAACGCTTTGGCGTGAATTACATTGTGATGGCGGGAGTAGAAAGAAGTGCGACGCCGACCTTGGCAGGGAACGGAGATCTTGTCCGCGCCATGTGAATCCAAGACGACAATCTCATAACGCTGGCGATCAAAAGCCAAGCGATACTCGTCGTTCCACTGACCTTGTATTTCGCGCAGGTCGATGGCCAACCGACCCGGAGGCAATGTCGCACGCTTGGGAAGCGTCACGGAACTTTTCACTCGTCCCACTGGCCACCGACCAAGCTGCCCTGGACCATACTCATCAACACCCGGCTCCGCTCCCGTGCGCAGATCCTCCAATCCCTGCCGTGCCAGATCGTGACCGTTAACGTTATCGTCAATCATTTGACTGGGCCACTGACTGTCCAAGCGTAGCAACTGATCGTAAACATCTTCGTACCGGTGGCGGGACGCATACAGTTCAGCCAGATTAGCTGTCGCGGTAGCCGCCTGCCGTGGGTCGGCGGACTGTTGCAGAAATGTGAACCAACGTTCTGCTGACAACAAGTTTTCCGCGGCGACGGCCTCGCGCGCTAGATCCGGCACCATCGCCTCCGCTTGAGGAAAACCCTGAAACGATGCGACAAACCGGGTACGAACATCACCGTCAGGAGACTGCTGAACTTCGCTTGCCAATTCCGCGACACGCGCCGTCATTTGCTCGCGTTGCGACAAGTCCGCGGCCGCCCACAACTCGCGGAGTTGACTCCGCAGCCAGAGATCCAACCGCACGCGACGATTTTCTTCGCAACGTTCCAAGGCGGAAACATCATCGACGTCGGTCGGAAATTCACCTGCCTCGAGTCGGGCAAGATCCACGTAAGTATTAAACGCGTCGACAACCTGATTTCGCTCTTGGAGGCCCGTGGCGAGCACGCGGTACAATTCAACGCGCTGCTGGGGATCGACAATGTTCTGTTCCAGCTCTTCGCGATAATGTTGCGATTGATCAAAGTTCCGCCGCATTTGGTTGAGCAAAACGCTAACAAGCAACGACTTTGCACCATCGCGATGGGACGAATCGGGCGGATACAAGTCAAGTGCGCGGCGCAGATGCGTGGCGGCTTGCTCCCACTCGCCGTCATCGATCAGTAATCGCGCGTAGTCGGCCAACGTCCGTGGATCGTTAGGATTTTCAGCCAAACGTTGAGGTATCAACTCCCGAATGCGCTCGCGCTGGTAGAAGGCATACAGCGCATCAGGAGTTTGCGACATAATCTTGTCTTTATAACAGATCAAATTGCCCATTGGGTACTCAGAATCGACGACCTCGACAATCGCTCCGTCCACGATGCGAAAGCGAACAATCTGATCCTCGGTCGTGGGCAAGAAATACTCGCCGTCACTGATGAATCCCCGGCCGCTAGGCATCGCGCCGCCGGGTATCTTCAATGGCTTTTCCCAAGCGTCCTTGCCGTCTTTCAAACGGATTCCGCGCACGTGATTCTTACCCACAAGCACGATGACGCCCTGCTCTACCCCGGCAACGTAAACAAGGTTGCCGCGTGGGATCGACTTCCAGGCGGGTTTTCCCGTTAGCAGATCAAGACAGATCAGTGAGTTCGCTTCAACGGGTGTTAACAATACCCGTCCATCGTCGATCGTGACCGAACTATCCGCCCAACCGCTGCCAAAATTCAAACGGCTCGCCGCACGATTGTTGACCATCACGTTCCTGGAAACGCGGCTCGACGTGATGGATTGTTCGTATTTGTAACCCCAAGCCAATGAGCGAGTCGCCAGATCCACGGCCACCACGGCACCGGCCGAAGTTGGGCAGACGAGAATCCCGTCGCCAAACGAGGGACTTGCGCCAGCCATTCGACGAGTGCCCGCCAAGTTTGATTGGTAAGGTGATTCGATGTGGGCGAGCTGTTGCGACCACAACACGGCTCCCTTCTCCGTATCGAGCACTAGGAGTTTGATCTCATCTTTGAGTTCGACAACGACGTACAACCGACCGCTCAACGGCAACGGTGGCCCCATAAAAAAGACTTCCTGTAACTCTGGCAAATCGCCATCCTCGCCGCCCAACAGCCAGCGAATCTTGCCCTGGGTCGCCAACTCGAGCGCGACTAATTGGTTACCCGGGATGGGGATCGCCGGCTGGAATCGTCCTCTCCCAAAGGCATTGAACCGCTCGGGGACGCGACTGGTCGTCGTTGCACTATGGACGGCAAAAACCAATTGACCGTCACTACTAAGCTGCCCTTGCGGCAAGTCACGCCAAATACGCTGCTGTAATCGCTGTTGCCGTCGCGCCAACTCTTGCGATGTCACACCAAGCTGATTCGATCCAGTGTCAAACGGGATAAGCGATTCGTCTTCTTGATACCACGGGAAAGGCCAAATCCGTTTGCCCGTCTCGACGTCGACGCCAAAAATGCCGTGAAGTGTCCGCATCAATACATAATCGCCCACGGCCAACGGATGCAGCGCCGGAATCATCGGCAGCCCTTGATC
>CBDUAB010000645.1:0-3668 GCA_965365045.1 uncultured Planctomycetales bacterium | reverse complement strand
CTCCCGAAAACGTTCGTCCGCCACGTCAGATCCAGGTCCCATGGGTGTACGGACCACTTATCGGTTGCTGGATTGTGGTAATAAAACTGGTTGGTGGCGACAATGTCGTAGTGGCGTACGGCCTCTAAGATGGTTCGGTAACTAAAGTACCGCTGAAGGTCAAAGTTTTCCCGCCACCAAAGTTCACTCGGTGGGTTTCGGCGATCGGAATACGTATCCGCGAACTGAATGAGATCAGCAGAATCGGACGGTTGCGTAGGACCTTGATTGTTAAGTGTGCCCGGTACGTCCAGGCCGAGTTCGATCTTGTAGAGATTGCCGTCCGGCAAACCATGCTCGTCGAGCATTCGGCCGTCTGGCTGCTCGACGGCCAAGTACAGCCCCTGGAAATCGGTCGCGTATTGATCCACTTGGTTTTCGTCAGCGTTCTCGACAATTCGGAAATGAACAAAGTGCGTGTTAGGACCTTCGGCGCCGGCTAGATTGAACAAGCGAAAACTGACCGCCTCCGAGAGGCCGTGATCACCTCGGAATCCCCGTTCCTGCTGGATGATGTGCGAGAGGTTCAGTTTGTCCCAAGAGGTGTCGTACTTTTTTCCGTAGTTGTCGCGAGCTTGAAGTTCATGACCACGGTTAAAATCGAACTTCCAGGAATTCTTGCCACGCAAAAACCGATTTTCCCCTCCTCGTGGGCGAAAACGAATATGGTCATAAACGGTTCCGTCGAAAACAAGTGCGCCGTGCCAGAGGTAATCCCTGCCGTGGTATTCCGGAACGTTGGCATCCGGCAATTGTTGGGCGTCCGCATGCGCTTGGCGAGTCGTGATGAGCTGGTAAACCTGTACGCTTTCCAGTACATCGGAACCATAGGTGACGGCTGGATCGACACCGGGTTGGACCGATGCTTGCCAGTCGGACACTCCGTCGTAGACGTAGTAGGCAAAATTGGGCGTCGGGTCATCGTCATAAGGACCGGTAATGGACGCGCCCCCAGCATCGACAGCGGTGATTCGGTACCGAACCAAATGACGATGCTGCTGCATGGCGGCCGGTAAGGTCACGGTGTAAATGTCGTTGTTGGCTTGGTCATCCCCATCGCGTCCATCATCTCGCATTTCGATCGTCGTCCATTCGACTGCGTAACGCGGGTCGTCGATCGAAACATAGTCACCCGGTGCGACAACTTGATAGTCGAGATGGACACTCGCCACGCCGTCCACGTCGGTGGCTTTCACGGTGATCGTAACGTCCTGCCCGGATCGAGGCACGTTTGGCAGGTGTTCCACTTGCCGTAATTGTGGCGGGATGTTTTCGGCGAAACGTGAGTTTTGCGCACCCGGTGTCGGTCCCGAAATCGACGAGCGCCAACTGCCGCCGAGATCGTTGTCAAATCGAGCATGGACCAGTTCGATCGAATTCCCGGCAGCACCGCCAACGGTCGGCCAGGGAAAACCACGCCGATACGTGACCTCGTCTTGCGGCTGTCCGTCGAGATCAACCAACAACAGTCGCTCGCCGGTGTTGGATAACTTGCCCCCAAAAGGCCCCAGGGAGTCAACGTTGAACTTCGCTTGGACCGCGGCAGGATCTTGGGAGATTACCAAATAACCGCCAGGCGCTAACACGGTTCCTGGAGCAAACGTGTAGTCAATACCATCGGCGAATGACCACTCGGATAAATCGGCCGATTCGTCTCCCGCGTTGTGCAGTTCAACAAACTCCACAGGCTCCGTTTTTATGTCAGGATCATAGTGGATTTCGTTCACGACAACGTCTGTCGCCAACAGGACGCGCGATTCCAATGACTCCCCCGAGCGGAGCTTGCTGCGCGCTCGACGGCACGACAACCTGCGGTGGCGATTCGTCAACGACAGAGCCCGCAAAGGTCTTTCCGCGCCGGATGCCAGTAGATTTGGCGGAGAAGCACGCCAAGAGACCCGTAGCAACTCACCGAAGCGTGTAAGGAAAACCGGCGGCATGTGACCAAATTCCATTGGCAAAGACTTACGATGTTGATACCTGCGCCATTGTACCGCTACTTGTTGACATTGCCACGTTTAATCACCTCGACCGCATGGTCACTGTGGAGCACGCTAGACAGCATCGCCACGCCTAGTTCAGTAAACGCATACGGCCGCCGCCGCAGTCTCATCTTGGCGTTCGGATCGGAGATCACAAGCTGTGATCTCCAATCTTCCTGCTCCTCCTTGGTCATCTGGAACATGAAATCAGCTTGAAATCGCTTTAGGTTTCTCCTTGTCGAGTGGCGAGCCAGCGGTGGATTTCCTCAGCCACTTCGGTGGCAGTGCCCACCGGCAGTTTGGTCGATTTGGACCCATTACGGCGAATTCGGAATCGCTTCGTGAACGGAATTCTCACAAGCTCAATGCGATGAGTGGGACCTCCGCGAGCCTTCAGGCTGATACGGATGTTCGCGCGTGTGCGAGGCACGTTTTTGACCCCTCGATTTTCCTAGGTTCCTTTCCCACTGTATACTACGGCAAACCTTCATAAATCCAATGTCCGTCAGAACCCCGTTGGGCGAACGCGAATTGAATGGCTACGCCTTCTGAAATAGTGACCGGATTCGCCGCAGCGCTCGACGCCGAAAACTATCAGTCGGCTCTGTCTCATCTGTCCGAGCACTGTGTTTATGACTCACCGACTGGCGCACTAACCGGGTCCACATCTGTCGTCGATAGTTACAAGGGAAACGGCAACGAAGCCCGCGACCGTTTTGACTTCATTGTATACCGTCATGAAGTGATCCCGCTCGACGACGACTGGTTCCAGATCACCTTTGTTGATGAGTTGTATCACCGTAAACGTTCGCACGTGTTTCGCTGCAACCAGCGGGTGTGTATCGACAAAGGTAAGATCGTCCGCATTATTCACGAAGAGATTCCGGGGCAACGCGATAGATTGAACGAATTCATGCAAAGCTTCGGCTAAACACTCCGCCCAACGACGCACAGCCGCTGGGTTCGGCATCCATGCAGAATCGCCTTGACTTCGCCGTAACGTCCTAGCATCTTGCAAAGCCAGACACCCAAGCAGATGAGACGGCGGGACGGCGGCGACGAAGTGGTCTTTCTATGCGTAGCTGCGGTCGGCAAAATGGACTAGAAATGAATGACATGGTTCAAGCCCCTCAACAAGACTGGGTTGGATACGAAGCACTCACTCGGGCAAACGAAGTGCAACGGCTCCGAAGTCTTCGCCCACAGGAGCGATTTGCCATCTACGAGGACCTCTATCGGCTGATTTCAGACGGCCGCCGTTTGGGTGATTGGGCAAGGCTGGACGCTTGGCGCTGGAAACAAAAAACCGCGATGCGGCAACGGCTTGTTGACGCATATCGCAGACTGGATCAGCATCGCAGTGAACGAGCCTCTTCGCACGACGCTGGTTGATGCCGTCGGTTTTCTCCAGCGGCACCAGATGCCCTACGCCGTGATCGGCGGAATCGCCGTATCATTGAGAGGCGAACCACGCGTGACGGCCGACGTAGAAATCGTGATTGCCACGGATGTTGCCGGAGCGCTGCAGTTGCTCGACACAATTCAGCCGACACCATTTGAGCCTCTTCACTACTTTAGAACGAAAATATCGCGTCCACGGCCGCCATGAATTGATTGCGTTGTGTCTCGTTACCGAAGGGACCTGGC
>CBDUAB010000644.1:0-3670 GCA_965365045.1 uncultured Planctomycetales bacterium | reverse complement strand
CGCGGGAGCGTGACGACTACTTTGGACGATTTTTTCACAGCCTCGGAGCGAGCAGCCCACCATACATGTTCATTCCGGGCGTTGCCACGGACCCGGTAGTGCGTGCTCAGAATGACAATCGTCGTCGTTGACCATCTGAGATGACTTTATCAACGACGTCGTGCCAATTCACCTCCGACGCAAGCGCTGCATCCACCGAGTCTTGGCCCGCACGATCACGGTCGCTGACAGCGGACTCGACTCGACTCGCCATGACACGATCTCGTGGCGCGGCGGCCCAACGTGTCGGCAAGTCGAATGTGCTTACGTCCAGACTTGACAACCGTAGCGCGTTAACGGCCGACTTAGAGCTTATCCTTAAACTGCTGTCGCCGGACTTTTGGCCGGGCCAATCGCCCCACCGAAAGTCTTCCAGAACCGCGGGAGACCTTCGGTCGGTGTTTTCGGCGGGGTCGGGAGACCCTCGCCGAGCGCGCGACCACACGGGCTCATCGGCGCGAATAGGTAGACGGGGCATCGTGGCCGCGGCCGCAAACAGTTGGGCCTGCGGTGCCTTGGGTACGCGTGAGTTTCCATCGGCATCCGCGGCGCGCGCGGCCAAGCCGTTCCCAGTGAATCGCGCGGAATTCCACAGGTTAAAGTCCGACGCGTCCACCAGGCCATCCCCGGTGAAATCACCGTCGCCCCAAGACCTTCCGTCGCAATCGAATTTGGCGTCATTCCAGCGATTGAAGTCGGACGCATCGACGAAGCCGTCTAGGTTGGCATCACCAGCCTGCGTGCCAAGGATGTTTTGGATCAAGAACGTAACATCTGACGCATCGACCGAACCATTACCGTCCAAGTCGTAGTAAGTCACGGCGCCGCCCGAGCCAGCAACGTCAGAAAGCACATCGATATCCTGGGCGTCGATGATTCCGTCACCCGTAACGTCCCCGGTAAGATTGCCTGAGAAATCGACGCTGCCGGGCGTTGGATCACTGCCCGACCAACTTGCGGCTTGGCTACCGTAGAACACCGGTGCCATGCGCTGCAACGAACTTCCAGCACCGTCCGCGGCGACTGACCAGGGAGCATGGTCGTCGTACAGCACTTCATCTTCAATCACGCGTGGCATGGCATCCGGATCATCAGCGGGAGGCGCGTCGGGCCGGCGCAATCGGACCGCTTCGCCACTGTCGCTCAACTGCCCACTAAACCCACCCACCATGGTTGCACTATCATCAATGCCGTAGTGCGTTCGAAAGGCCTGCACACGATCCGCGTTCAACGGATCATTTGGCTCGAAGGATAAAACCAAAAGTGTCTCACCGGCACCGATCGTCGCGCCTTCGTCGAAATCGTAATCCGCGCCGCCCCGCAATTGCCAATCGGTCAAATTCACGGCGGAAGAGGTCGGATTGTAAACTTCGATGAATTCTAAGTCGTCTTCGACGAAGTCAGGGTCGGCGGCCATTGCCGTGGCGGACGGCTCACCCGGATTGTAGTTTAGCTCGGTAATGACAAGCGGCCCGACACGAGCATGTGTGTTGCGACAACCGAGCGAATTGCGGCCCAGCGGAACGAGTCGGCCCGCGCCCCCGTTAGAGACCAGCATCGGAAGCCGCCCAAATGACTCATCGTTGAGCGATGCGCCGAAGTGAACATCATCGACGAACATGGCAATTCCGCCGTTGCCGTCAGGAACTACCAACCAGACGTCATCGCCGCGGGCACCGCTCAGGCCAAAGTGATTGTCGGCAGGGCTATTGGGAGTGGGGTTGAAATGGCTTTCATCGAGGATCAAATACTCGCCCGGGCCGATGACGGTATCCGCCGGGATTTCATACTTCAACAAATCGCTGGACGCGTCGCTTAGATACCAGCCGCCAACCGTAATTGGGCTGGAGGTCGGATTGTACAATTCGATCGAGTCGCTGGCGACGGAAGGGGGATTCGTGTTGGCGAGTACTTCGTTGATCACGACGCCCAATGGGCCGGCACTCGGGCTCCCCGGCGTTCCTCCGAATTCGGTACTGGCACGCCAACGATAATGTTTGCTCAATTGCTCTGACGGCGTTTCCGATGGGGCGGCAAGCTCCAATGTCGCGCCAACTCCATCCGCCCGCTGCGGCCAGGGGTCGTTGTCACGATATTCCAACTCGACAATCGTGTCTCCTAAACCGTCAGCTAGTATTATCGTCTCGCCATTGTCCGACAAACCACCAGACCATGCACCCAGAACTGTCGCACTGGTCCCGTACCGCAATTGGAAGGCAGCCAAGTCCTCGACGATGACCGCGTACTGGCCTGCCAGGAGACTGACCGGTGGAAACGAAAACGAGACGCCATCCACGATGGACATTCCCTGCAGGCTGATCCCATCGGTAGCATGTGAGTTGTAAATCTCAATGAATTCGAATTCGTTGTCGTCCACTTCCGGTAGCGCCGCCCTCTCCTCCCGCGTTGGGGCATACGGGTGATAGTTAATCTCCGTGATTTGCAGGTTCGACATGTCCGCCGGCACGACATTCACGACGAAACTCACTTCGTCGATAGCCGACCACTCCGTGCCACTGAGCACGCGAGCCCGAATCATTGTGTCAACGTCCAGCGAAATGGGTCCTGCGTACTCCGTCGCGTCTGGGCTGACTTCGCCACTCTTCAGTCTCGGATCACTGCCATCGGTCGTGTAGTAAATCGTGCCTTCCGTGGACGTCAAACTGATGTTGTCGGTGTTAGAGACGATTCCCCCGCGTTGACTGAACGCGGGAGCGTCGAAGGACGGGAACATGCCGGCTGAGCGGTACTGCTGAATCACCGTGTCCGTCCGGCTGGGGAAATAGTCGTTCATCAGGCGCTCACGCTCGGCCACCCAATGGACGTCGCGTTCGAGCAGCAAGAGCGGAGAACCTTGGTTATCGACGTCACGCCGATAGTCGCCCCAGCGTGCCGACTCGGCCACGATCGCTTCGGTGATCTGATCGCTGCGCGCGTTCCATCGCTCCACGACGCTCTCGGGGGTTAGCAACCCTCCGTTAAAGAAATGACGTTGGATATGATCGGACAACTGGATCATGAATTCATCGTTGTCCTGCGCATCTCGGAACATGCGGCCAGGCGCGGCATCCGCAATGCGTACACGGTTATCAGCGCTGTTGATGAAAATGAGTTCCGCATCCCAACTGATGAAGCGGAACTTTCCGCCTGGTGTGCGACTATTCAGCGCATACCAATTGTGGTTGTCCCAATCCCCGTTGCCACCGTAATGGTTCAGTAACATGTAGTCGATGAACGCGCCGATGTCCACCATTTGCGAAAACAGCTCGTACTCCGCGTCTCCTGCCAGCCCGGCGTTGGCTAAATCGAGCATCTCGTCCCAGGCGTCTTCGTTGCCGTCGAGCAGGTCGCCCGCATTGAAAACGTCATAGTCTTCTTTCACTCCGCCCCAGTAGCTGGCGCCCCAGGAGGCGGTGGGCCGTTCGGTCGGATTGTAAAGTCCCCAGTACATGCCGTTAACGTAGAGATGCGCATAGTCGTTATGGGGTGATGCGTGCCCCATGGCTCGTTGCGTGTCCTTGGCCCACTGGTCACGCACGTATTGTGCTCTTCCGCGATTGTCGCCGAGAAACGTATTGTGATGGATCCAGCTGTGGTTGAATCCCGCCCTCAGATTGATCGTATCGAACTC
>CBDUAB010000643.1:0-3690 GCA_965365045.1 uncultured Planctomycetales bacterium | reverse complement strand
AAACAATCACGATTCACCGGCGGCAGTAAATTGAACGGTGCCAAAACCGACACGTCGGCTGATGTCGTACACGTCGATCACGTGTCCCAGCGGCACGGTCGGTCGCGGATCGACTACGACGGGCAAGTCGCTCTTGATCGCCGCCACCGAGCGGAGAGTCTCTTCGACGGCTTGCAGACTTTCTAGCTCGCGATCGTTGATCGTCCAGGCGGGTAGTTCGCCTCGCAACTCGAGCTTCACGACCACGACGTCGAAATCAAGCATTTCCGGATCGGTTTCACTACTTCCTACCGCGCCCGACAGGCTTGCCAAGTTGCTGGGCAAGAGGCGTTCGGCGATACCGAAACTGGCTGTCCAGACAAAGAACACCAGTAACAAGAAGACAACGTCGATCATGGGCGTCATCTTGATGTCCAGTCCATCCGTTCGATAACGGCGTGCGCGGCGTCGCATCAACGAGCATCCTCGGGTCGAATAACCGAAAACGTAACATTCCATATGCCCAACCGCGCGGCTGCCGACAAAATCGGGCTAATGTACCGGTAAGCCACATGGCGGTCCGCCCGAATGCGCAATTCAGCGCGCGGGCCAAGCTCATTCTGCACGATTCGCAATCGTCTGTCTAAATCCTCGTGTTCGACGTCGCGACCAGTCAGCAGGATTGTGCCGTCCGCCAGTACGTTCAACGTGAATCGCGGCGTTTCTTCATCCCAGACGTCTTCACCACTGGAGGCAGTGGGCAGCGACAACTCGACCAGGTTCTCACGACGGGCAAGATGGCTCGACAATAGAAAAAAGATGATCAATAGGAAAACAACATCGATCATCGGCGTCATGTTGAAGCTGACGGCGGAGGAATTCGCGTGATTTGGCAGTCGCATCATTTTCCCTCCGATTGTCGCAGCGGTAACCGTTGCGGATCTTGCGCGCGTGGTCGCTTCTTGAGTGGAGCAAAGACGCGCTGCGCTGCATAGGCCGCTTCGGCCGCTAACTGATCGACACGATTGCGAAAGATCGCGAACGCGCCCAGTGAGGGGATTGCGACGATCAAACCGCCCACTGTCGTGACCAGCGCCTGGTAAATCCCTTCCGCCAATTCGGCGGCACCCGCCGCTCCCTGCGTTGTGGCAACGCGCTGAAAAGCCAAAATCATGCCAGTGACCGTCCCGAGCAATCCGACCATGGGCGCGATGTTGCCAATGACTGATAGGTATTCGATTTTTCGAAAGAGTCTCGCCGACTGTTCGGCCGTGGCGTCCTCGAGCGCCTTTTCCACGGCGGACCAACCTCCGCCCAATTCCGACAAGCCGTGTAGCAGGATGAACGACAAGAAGCTGGGACGATTGCGGCAGGCTGATTCGGCGTCGGCAACGCGACCGTCCGCGAGTAATTCGCGAACGTCTGAATCCAAGCCAGGTGGCATCAGCTCTCCGGAACGTATCGTCATGAGGTGTTCAAACACGAGATACGCGGCGGTCATCGAAAGCGCCAATAACAGCATGATGATCAGAAAGCCGATCCATCCACCCGCAAAGACGATCTCGAACAAGCCTGACTCGGCAGCGGAGACATCACGGCCCGCCGCAACAACGCTGCCGGTATCCCCGTTGGCTTGGCCATGACAAGCCGTGGCCATGTACCCACCAATCACCAGTGCCGATGCCAGTCGTTGCAAATACAAATGCTTCACATTCATTTTCCTCAGAATCGTCGCAGGATTATGCCTGCTGATTTAGTCACCAGTTGTTCTTTGTGTAGTATTCGCGAGTCGCTGTCCGGCCGTCTCGGCGCGTTTGCTGTACGGATGCCGCGTGACGATTTCCTGATACACACTTGCCGCGGCACGCTCTTCATCGGCCTTGCTGAGCACGTCGGCTGCGGCCATAAGCGCTTCAACGGCGAGCGAATCGTGATCTGAATGCAATACGGGAATCCTCATAAACGTTAGCGCGGCGCGCTGATGCTCACGTTGTCGTTGCCACGCTTGTCCCATTACGTAAAGGGGTCCAGCGCGCAACGACAACGGCATCCTGTCAATCATCATTTCCCACCGTTGGCATTCGGTCGCTGTTACCCGTACAAGTGAAGTGCGCCAAAGTTGGGCCGTGGCAAGCTGCACCACCCACGGCTCAGAGTCCCGCGAAAGCTCTTCGAGGTCGCCCAATGCCTGACTTCGAGATCGGCCACTCAACAACCAGCTTGCACCCAGCAAACGGGCGGCCGCGGATTGGCCATTCGTCAGCCAAACACGGGCCTGTCGGGTAAGTGCTGGATCTTGTGGGCCCGCAGTCCACGAGAGCGGCAACGCGTCGAGCGCGAAAGTCTGAGGATAATCGCTTATTAAAGCCAGCGCGATATCGCCCGCTTGCTCAATGTCACCCCGCATCTTATGGGCCAAGGCGAGATCGCGAAGAATCTGCTGTTGTGCCCAGGCACGTCGCTCCTGATGGCGCGCCGTGGCGTAAGTCTCGATTGCCCTATCCCATTCTCCGGCACGCGCGAACTGTCGCGCCTGAGTATGGCTGGGTTCCCAGTCCGTTTCGATTCCGACGATCGTAGCGGTGGGAATCAGGCGTTGGTGATCACCATTTTGCAACACGAGTTGCTCGCGATCGTAATCCAGAATCTTTCCTGATAATTCCTGAGCAACGTCATCCCGGTCACGTCGAATGGTAACCTTGTCCACGGCAAACGCGGCCGACGCGTGAATCCAACAAAGCAGGAGGCATACCATTGGTCGCATTCCATGCCTCCTCTTATTGGACTCGGCGACCGAGTTTCGCAACATCAACGTATACGTGCTCTCCTTGGTTTTGCCGGGCAAGTTGCTGGAGGAAATTGATGCCCGAACGCTCCGGTCCGTAGCCAAACTCAATCGCATGGATCGACGCGCCACGATTGAGCCTGCTCACACGCCGCAAATCATCCTCGGTCAATTGAGGTTCATCGGCATCCGTTAAGAAAAAAACGACGTCGGGTCGCATACCAAGTGCCAGAGCTAACGCTTGCATATGCCGAGTTCCACCGGCAGCTTCGATTCCCTTTACAAAACGTTGAGCCAACTGTTTGCCGGCTTCATCGCCCCATACCAATTCGGGCGTTCCACCGGTGGGATTAAACACTCGCGGTCGTTCGTTGTAAAAGATGATCTGAAATTGATGGATTCGCTCGAGATCGTTGAGACTCGCCAATAACTCGGACTTAGCGGCTCTGAGCGGACGGCCGCCAAAACCATCCATGCTACCCGATCGGTCGAACACGTAAACGAAGCGCGTCCCCACGCCTACGACGCCGAATACGGCCGTGGAGACATCGCCACTGGTGCCACCGCCCAGCTTCGTACCCTGCAGCGCGTTTCCGAAATCAGCGACACCGTTACCATCCGTTTCGCTCAGGCCTTCTGGCGCGGTGGGCAAAACGCCGGATAGATCCATCGTCAGGTCCGTCTCGGAAGGTAACACTTCGGCCGGCAGTTCCTGGTTTCTCGCCGTACTGTCCTCATCGTAGCCCGTCGCGTCAGTGGTTTCTTGGTAATATTCACGCTTGCCTTCGACATCCCGTACTAAGGCGATTCCCGTCGTCCGATCCGGCTCCAGGGAGGCACCACGCGAATGAGTGCGCAAGGCGATCGCCAGCAGCAGAAACAGGCTGGCATGCAGCAGCGAGGATAGTAACCAGGCGGGGGCGGGC
>CBDUAB010000642.1:0-3692 GCA_965365045.1 uncultured Planctomycetales bacterium | reverse complement strand
TCCCGGAGTGAATGGCGGCACTCAATAGGTCGATGTCACCACAATCAAGCGACTGATCGCCGTTGAGATCGGCAACCTCGAAGGACACTGGTTGTGCGAAAGCGGATATTTCGAAGACAAGAATGACGCACGCAACTAAGATCGTCGTGATTTGCCGCGCCATGCTGACAACCCTTCGGAAACGCTTCGACTCGTAGACTCAGATCAAGTCCGATGCTATCTCAATGAATTATCCGCTTTGGGCCAATGGATTACAAAGCCTCCGATTCAGGTACCAGCGTAGACAAGAAAAAATGAAGCATTCGTAGGAATTCATGCGGTCGAAGCGGCCGTAACTCACTTCGGTCGATGCCACCGAAGTAAGTTGCGCACAACGGAATTCCAGTTACACGCGTCCAAAAATACGTTCGACAGACACAAACGACGCACCGCACATTGGTGAGGATAGAGTCGAGTTACACGCCGGGTTTGTCACTTTAGATGCTCGTCGAAATACCGTCGCACAGCTTCGATCATGTATCTACCGGCGTCGCCTCTAAACGAGTGATCTGCACCTGGCATGGACAACACGTCAAAGAACTTGTTTGCATCGACTAGTGCTCGCGCCAATCTCTCCACGTCCTCCCCGTGCGAACCGTAGATGAATAACAGCTTGCCTTCTAGATTGCCCGCTAGTTTCAGAAATGACGGTTCATCCCACAACGGTCACTTCGGCTACGATTTTGTACAACCATGCAGTGTGGCGGCCTTTTGCGTCTCCGTTTCCTGGCGTGACGCTCGACGGCTCCGCCGCCAGCGATTATCCTGGGCTACGCTGTGGGACCCCGTTGGTATCAAAGGATCGTATTTTCGTCTGATGGCCGAACGAATCTGACGCTAAGTAACGCTTTCAGGAGAAATAATTAGCCATGCCATTGCAAGTAGACTGGACCGGCGTCTATCCCGCCGTACCGACGCAATTTAAAGACGACTTTTCGCTAGACGTTCTGGCTACGCGGAACCATGTCGAGGCCCTGCTCGACAACGGGATTCACGGTCTGATCATGCTGGGAACGATCGGCGAAAACTGCTCGCTCGCCCTCGACGAAAAGGCCGAAGTCTTGGCGATGGCGGTCGAGGTGGCCAAGGGTCGCGTGCCCGTGCTCAACGGGGTGGCCGAGTTTACGACCAAGAATGCCTGCATCACGGCGCAGCGGGCCGAGGAGATCGGCGTCGACGGGCTGATGGTCATGCCAGCGATGGTTTATAACTCGGACGGTCGCGAAACGGTGAACCATTTTCGCACGGTGGCAGGTGCCACGCGGCTGCCGATCATGTGTTACAACAACCCG
Source organism: uncultured Planctomycetales bacterium (assembly GCA_965365045.1). Lineage (GTDB taxonomy): Bacteria > Planctomycetota > Planctomycetia > Pirellulales > Pirellulaceae > CBDUAB01. Next base: position 2,361 of record CBDUAB010000642.1, on the reverse strand, counting down.
CCGGTCTATCGTGTCGATATCACGCCGGAGATGTTCGAACAGATGGCCGACGTGGAGAATCTCGTTTGCATCAAGGAGGCCTCCGGCGATGTACGGCGAATCACCGATCTGTTCAACGCCCTGGGCGACCGCTACCTAATCTTCTCCGGTCTGGACGACGTAGCGTTGGAGAGCATTATGCTCGGCTGCACGGGTTGGATCTCGGGCTTGGTCGACGCCTTTCCACACGAGAACCGGCTGCTCTGGGACGCTGCAACCAGTGGCGACTATCAGACGGCGCTGGAAATCTACCGGTGGTATATGCCGATGCTGCATTTCGACAGCCACCCGAAGCTGGTGCAATACATCAAATTGGCCTGTTCCGAAGTCGGCTATGGCACCGAGACGGTAAGGGCGCCGCGGATGACGTTGGTTGGCGAGGAACGAGAGCGGATCTTAAAGATCATTCGTGACAGTATTGCCACACGTCCCGGATAGCGACGGCTTCAAGACCAAACTCGAATCTGAGTCGGTGGGGTTGAGCGCAGCGAACCCCCGGATGTCGATTTTATGGGGGCTCACTTCGTTCGATCCCAGCCACCCGCGTCGCACGCGGCCGGGCTAAACCCCGGTTACCACGCGATAGGCACATCCGGCGCCAACCAAGTCGCTGAGGGCCATGCCGATCGACTTGAACAACGTGATCTCCTGCTCGCTAATGCGCAGTGGGATCGCCCCAGCACACATTTCAGTCAATTGGCCGACGACGTGGTCTTTGGTGATCGCGCCCTCGTCGATGGGTACGAGGACTTCGCCGGCTTCCTTGAAGCAATTGTCGCGGCTATCCGCATAGACCTTCGATTTCACAACGAGCGCCGTATCGCATTCGCGCTTGGTCGCGTGGTGATTGCCAATGAAGTCCGTATGCGTGCCTTCTTTGATCCAATCGCCAAGCACTAGTGGTTCGTGTGAACCAGTGGCGCTGACCACTATATCGGCCTCGCCACACGCGGCTTGAAGATTGTCGACAACCGAAAAATGGATGTCCGACAATTCCTCGGCCATCTGGCGAACCACCATTTCCGCGTTGGCAGGTGTGCGGCCCCACACCAACACGCGACGGAGATTGCGGACGCTCGCCTGAGCTCGAATGATGTAGGTCGACAGATTGCCCGTTCCCAAGAGCAGTAGTGTCTCCGAGTCCTCACGCGATAACAGCCGCGAAGCCAATCCAGATATGCCGGCGGTACGCAGGAACGTCACGCTCGTACCGTCGACCAGCGCCAAGGGTTCGCCATGCGCCCGATCAAATAGCAGGATTTTGGAATAAAGCGATTTGTACTCCGGCCCCTGGTTGTCAGGGAAATAGGTAAAGCACTTGAGCGCAATGATCGAATCGTTCCACGATGGCAAAAGTGCGAACGCATCGTGGTTGTCATCCTTGTCATCGAGCATAAACACCTGCCGCGGCGGCATCGTGAACTGGCTGGAAAAGGCTTCCTGCAAGGCATCGATCAGATCCGGATATTTTAGGGCGGCGAACACTTCTTCGGGGCTAATGATTCTCATGACGATCTACTGTTTATCTCCTGAATCTTGCCGCACGACACGCGCGGCGACCATGGGGCGGATTGAATGACCACTATTACACGCGGGCGCGAAAAATGGTATCCGTACTACAGAAAATCCGCGACGGGTATCTGGGGAATTCCAGGGCGTCATCATGTCGGCCAAAACTCGATTCCAATTCCTGGCTGGCGCGCGTGTTTCGGCAGCGGGCAGGCCTGGGCGAATACCCGCACCTGCTCGGGCGTTTCCAGCACGTTTTCGCCCCGTCGAAAACGCCTGACTTCTTATGCAACAGATAGAGAATTAGCAGTGCTAATTCTCACGAAATTCTAGACTTTTCCGTACGAGTTCTCGACACCCTGTCACCGTCAACTTCTCTCGATTAATGGCCCATCAAGCGAACATCGCGGCATGTCTACAAGTACTCGCAATCGACTCATTATCTCTCCGTACGTCTGCGGGGCGTTACTTGCAACCGTGACGCAATTGGATCGCGCGTGCAGCTGGTGCTCGCGGGAAATCCAAACGGTGGAATAAGCGATGCATAGTAAGACAACGCGAATTGGGGTGACGCTTCCAGATCTACTCGTCGTCGTTGCAATTATCGGCCTGTTGGTTGCGATGTTTCTACCGGCTATCCAATCTAGTCGGGCCGCCGCTCGCAAGATTAAGTGCGTCAAGATAGCGTGTTAATCGCGTCAAGGAAAATGTCGGAGGAAATAGGCGCGAAGCACAATAACTTACGTCGGCCGATGCCAGAGCAGGAAAACGCATCTCGCCAAATAGCAAAACTCTCTGCCGTTGTTGGTGGGT
>CBDUAB010000641.1:0-3694 GCA_965365045.1 uncultured Planctomycetales bacterium | reverse complement strand
CTCGATCAAGGGCGCGCGTTTGAACGGCCAACATCGGTCGAATTGATTCAACCAGACGGCAGCCAGGGATTCCAAGCGAACGCCGGCCTTCGCATGCGCGGCGGATTCAGCCGTTCAGACGAAAATCCCAAGCACGCTTTTCGTCTGTTCTTTCGGGCAGAGTATGGAGATGCCAAACTCCGGTTTCCGTTGTTTGGTGACGACGGCGTTGACTCATTCGACAACATCGACTTGCGCACGGCTCAGGTTCCCTCCTGGAGCCTGTGCTGGCCGGGGTCCGCGGCAACGGGTGGTGGATGTCGTTTCAACACCATGGTCCGGGATGTTTTTACTCGTGACAGCCAAGGCGATATGGGGCATCCATACACACGTAGCCTTTACTATCACTTGTATCTGAACGGACAATATTGGGGACTATTCCAAACTCAAGAACGTCCCGAGGCTTCTTACGCGGAATCCTACTTCGGGGGCAACAAGGAGGATTACGACGTCGTTAAGGTCGAAGCATTCCCGCATCATACCGTGGCAACCGACGGCAACCTGGATGCTTGGCGCCTTTTATGGGATGAAGCGAATGCCGGATTCGCGGATGACGAGTCCTACTTGCGCGTACAAGGGTTGAATGCCGATGGCACTCGCAACCCGGACTATCCGGTCCTGTTGGATGTCGATAATTTGGCGGACTACATGGTGCTCATCCTCTATACAGGGAACCTCGACTCACCAATAACGAACTTCCTGAACAACCGTTCAACCAACAATTGGTTTGGCATTCGCGATCGCACTGGAGATAAAGGGTTTCGATTCTTTATTCACGACGCGGAATGGACATTGTTCGATCTCAACCGAAACCGGTTGGGTCCATGGCCGGCTGGAGACCAGTTTTCGCAAAGTAATCCACAATGGCTGCATCAGCAATTGATGGAAAACGATCAATACCGACTACGTTTTGCCGATCGGGCGCACAAGCATTTGTTTAACGACGGCGCTTTGACACCCGCATCGTCGTTGGCCCGTATTCAGTCGCGGATTGACCAGATCGACTTGGCGATCATTGCGGAATCGGCGCGCTGGGGCGACACGCATCGCGCCGTGCCGTATACCAAGGAAGATTGGCTAGCAGAATTAAGTCGCATCACGGATGGTCACATTCCTGAGCGTACGCAGGTCCTGGTCGAGCAGTTACAAAACGCCGAGTTAGGTGACGATTCGCGCGCGCCGCTTTATCCGATGCTTGACGCGCCGGTCTTCGATCAACACGGCGGCGAGATTGAGGCGGACTTTGAGTTGACGATGACCGGACCTGGCGACATTTATTATACAACCGACGGCACCGATCCTCGTCAACAGCCGGCTACCGTACAGTTGGAGTCGCTCGTCACGGCTGGTGCGGAAATAAAGATACTTGTTCCCAGTGACAATTCGTTGGGATTGGATTGGACGACGCCGGAATTCACGGATGACGCCTGGATCAGCGGTACGACCGGTATCGGATTCCAACGTTTTGGAAACACTTTTGAGAGTCTGATTGCCACGGACATCGAGGTTCAAATGCTGGGCGTCAACGCCTCGATCTATACTCGGATTGGTTTTCAAGTCGACGATCCGTCGAACTTAGATGTATTAACTCTACTCGCCAAATACGATGACGGATTTGTAGCCTACTTAAACGGCACCGAGGTCGCTCGCCAAAATGCCCCAGACGTAGTTCAATGGGACTCGCAGGCGACAACTTCACACTTTAATAGTGCCGCCGTCGTATTTGAAGTTTTCAATATCGCTGAGTCCGTTGATCTGTTGCGATCGGGAAACAATGTATTGGCAATTCATGGACTGAATGCCAGCCAAAGCGGATCAGATTTCTTGCTACTGCCGGAATTGCAAGCGGGAACGACAACGGATTCGGGGGCTGCACCGACGTCAACCGAGTTCTCAGTGCCAGTGCCACTTTCCAACAATTCGGTGGTCAAGGCGCGATCGCTGTTGGGTGGAATGTGGAGCGCCCTGAATGAAGCAACCTTTGTCGAGGGATCCTTGCCCTTATCAATCAGCGAGATCATGTACCATCCGGCCAATCCGTCAATTGAGGAGCAAGAGGCGGGGTTTACGGATGACGACGATTTCGAATTCATTGAAGTCGTCAATACTTCGAGTACGGAAACGATTGACATGCATGGAGTTTCGTTCTCGCAGGGAATCAGTTTTACGTTTCCCCGAATGCTACTTGATCCTGGTCAAAGTGTCGTCGTTGTGCGCAGTGAAACTGCAATTCGAGAACGATATGGTGACATTGACGTCGTGGGGCAGGACGACGGTGACGGAATACTGGTGGCGGGTGTGTATGACGGAAGTCTCAGCAACGGCGGCGAACAAATCACGTTGACCGATGGCCTTGGCCGGACATTGTTTTCGACGACCTATTCGGACGCGCAAGTGTGGCCTCAAGCTGCCGACGGAAATGGCGCCTCATTGGAATTGATCGACCCGACTTCCGCGGTCGCTCAAACTAATAGCAAATACTACAGTTGGCGAAGCAGTCGTGAAGTTCATGGCACACCGGCTAGCGCAGGCGCCGGTCCCATCGGAATTGTAATCAACGAAATCCTGCCGAATACCGACGATTCACCGGCTCTGTCCGATTCAATCGAGTTACACAACACGACGTCAGCGAACATTGACATTGGTGGTTGGTACTTGAGTGACTCCGGTAACAGCCTGTTGAAGTTTGAAATCCCCACACCCACGATTCTGCCTCCCGGTGGGTACGTAGTCTTCGACGAATCGGATTTCAATTCTCATCCAGCAAACGGATTTGCTTTAAGTGGTCAGAATGGAGACGATGTGTGGCTTGTCATCCCCAACGATGCAGGTGAAGTCGAGTCTTTTGTCGATGATGTGCATTTCGGCGCGTCCACAAGTTTGGAGTCATTCGGCCGCGAACCAAATGGAATTGGTGTCCTGGTACCCATGGGACGCACGACATTGGGTGCTGACAACAATGAACCGCGTGTGGGGCCATTGGTTGTTAGCGAAGTACACTACAACCCTGGTAGTCCAACATCAGAGGCGCTGGCACTGTATCCGAATTTGAGTCCCAAAGACATCGAGTTCGTTGAGATTCACAATCCGTCCATGTCAGAAGTTGACCTCACCGATTGGCGAATCCGCGGAGGCGTCGATCTCGATTTCGACGCCGCAACGACCATCTCGGCAGGCGAGGCGATCGTCGTGGTTTCTTTCGATCCGAACCACGTCGACAACCGCGCGAAAGTTGATGCTTTCCTTGCCCATCACCAGATCGATGGCATCGTGCGTATGCTAGGCGGATACGACGGTGAGCTTGGCGACAGCGGTGAACGCATTGAGTTGCAGCGGGCTGAGTATCCTGATCCTTTACAGCCACTGGTTGTTGCCCATGTCGTAGAAGATCAAGTCATCTACGACGACCTCGTTCCCTGGGCCGTGAGTGCTGACGGTCAAGGTGCTTCGCTCCAGCGAGCGGCTGCTGTGTTTTACGGAAACGCGGCAAGTTCATGGATTGCGGAAAGTCCGACACCTGGCGACATCCACGTATTCGTGAATCAAACCGGTGACCTCAACGGTGACACGCTTGTGGACCAATCTGACATCGATGTGTTGCACAACGCCATCAACGACGGGTCATCGGTTTTTTATTACGACTTGGATGATAGTC
>CBDUAB010000640.1:0-3694 GCA_965365045.1 uncultured Planctomycetales bacterium | reverse complement strand
TGGAGATCGATTCACGATGCCAACCAATATCGCGTCCCATATCGTGCGTAAAAACCACTTTATAGCAAGCATATCGTTACTCGCGCTAATCCATCAAGAAATCGCTTTGCCAAGCGTCATCGGCCGGCCACGGCGGCTGGTCCGCCTTTTGCAACACAAAGTCATCCAGTACTAACACGTCCATACCTGTCCGCATGAAACAAACATATGCGTCTTCAGGAGTGCATACGATCGGCTCGCTGCGAACATTAAAACTCGTATTGACGATGACCGAACATCCGGACAAAGCTTTGAACGCGGTAAGGATCGCATGCATCCGCGGTGAGCGATCTTTGTCGACCGTCTGAACGCGGGCCGAGTAATCGACATGCGTCACCGCAGGAATGTCGGAACGTTCTTGGTTCACCCATTCTTTCAGTGATGTCGTATTTCGATCCACGGAAACTTCTTTGCGATTCTCACCGCGAATCTGATCGACCAGCAGCATGTACGGCGAATCGCGGATCGTCTCAAAGTACTCCCCGGCATCTTCGACCAACACCATCGGCGCGAAAGGACGAAAGCTCTCGCGAAATTTTGTCGCCCGATTCAAATACGACTGCATCTTGGGACTACGTGCATCGGCCAAAATCGATCGGTTACCCAGCGCACGCGGGCCGAATTCCATGCGGCCCTGAAACATCCCGACAACTTTCTGATCGTTAATCGCCTCCGCCACAAATTGATCGCGCCGGTCGGCCGGCATGTCCTCGTAAGGTAGCTCGTTGTCGTCCAAAAACTGTTTGATCCGTGCGCGCGAAAACGACGGCCCCAACCGGGCCGCCTGCATTGAATCTAAGGAGGTATTCACCTCACGCGGGCGTTGCATGATTTGATGCCAAGCATAGAAGGCAGCACCGAGGGCTCCGCCGGCATCCCCAGCCGCGGGCTGAATCCAGATGTCGTCAAAGATCTTCGACTGCAAGATCTTGCCATTTGCCACGCAGTTCAGCGCCACGCCACCGGCCAGACACAAGTTCTTCTTGCCCGTCACGGCGCGCGCATAACGGGCTATCTTGAGCATGATTTCCTCGGTGACTTGCTGGATCGAGCGGGCCAAATCCATTTCACGCGTCGTAATCTCGGTTTCCGGATCTCGTGCCGGACCGTCAAACAATTTGGCAAAACGCCGGTTCGTCATCCGTAAACCACCGAGGTAGTCAAAGTACTTGAGGTTCAACAAGAACGAACCGTCCGCGCGAATTTCGATTAAGTGTTCCTTGATGCGGTCAACGTATCGCGGCTGGCCGTACGGAGCGAGGCCCATCAATTTGTACTCTCCGGAATTAACGCGGAAACCGGTGAAGTATGTGAAGGCGCTATACAGCATTCCCAACGAATGCGGAAATCGCTGTTCGTATAACAAATCGATCGAATTACCTTCCCCAACACCGATCGCGGTCGTTGTCCATTCGCCGACGCCATCGACGGTTATGATGGCCGCTTCCTCAAAAGGCGACGGAAAGAAAGCGCTGGCTGCGTGGGACTGGTGATGCTCGCTGAACAGAAACTTTCGAGGGACGCCGTAACCGGATTGCTTCAGGCATCTTTCAATCAACAGCGGCGCCCACGCCTTTTCCTTGAGCCACACAGGTAACGCCATGAAGTACGATCGAAAGCCGCGCGGCGCGACCTGAGCATACGTAGTGAGCAAACGCGTAAATTTGGTCAATGGTTTGTCATAGAAAACGACCGCATCGATCTGATTTTCACCTACGCCACCTTCGTCGAGGCAATAGCGCATGGCGTGGCAGGGCAAACCCGCATCACCTTTCTTGCGCGTAAAGCGTTCTTCTTGAGCGGCCGCGATGATCTGGCCATCACGCAGCAGACAGGCGGCCGAATCGTGGTACAGCGCGCTAACACCGAGGATGTTCACTGCGCTTCCTCCGTGGTTTCAGCTCGGGTGGGCGTTTGCTCAGCAGGTATCTGCTCAGAACGGGCCTGCCAGGTGGCCGAATTCAAGACGCTTTCGACGAGATGGTCAGCGTAAATCTTGTGGCCCAGGACTTGGAGGTGCATGCTGTCATGGTACAGTTCTTCTTCGTCGCCCTTGCCGGCAAACAGACCGACTGGAAAGCGTGCCTCGATACCTATTTCCCGCAATTCCAATTGGAATCGTTCCCAAAGCTGCTGCTCCGCCGTCGGAGCAGTAGTTGTCGTGCCAGCCGTTCGCGATGGCAGCACTTCGATGAGAACTTCGCAGCCGGCCTCGCGGAGTAACTTGATCAGATCCAGGTAAGCGGCCATGCCTAGTTTGATTTGTTGTGCCTTTTCGTCAGGCGACATGCGCTGCGACCGACTACGGCGTCGCCAATTCAGGTGATACAGCACTTCTTCATAGGCCAAGCGAGGCGGAGCGGACGCGCGAAAGTAGGGCGTATCCCACATATGAATCTTGGGGCGACGAAAATCGTCGACCGGTAAGCTAATAACGCAAACATCGGCACCGAACGTGCCGAACTTTTCAACGAATCCGAGTTTGTTAAACGGTCCCCAACCATTGACACCCATGTTGAGAACCTGGACCTCTTGGCTGGGCCGCACTTGTCCGAGGTTTTTCTCGAGCAGCCGGGCGTATAGCTCGTTTTGATGGACGTATTGACCGCCGTACAAAGTCGAATCACCAAGCATCAAGATGCGAAAAACGCCGGCCGGCTTTTCTCGAGCGTATGGTGGCGCACGCATGCCAAATTCGTTGGTGATTACCCGTCCGCCTAACCGATAGACGTCTTGGTTCGCGGCCGGAAAAAAGCCGGCCATGTCATCGGGCGTATACAACACGGCGTTGCCAAATCCAAATGCCCGTAGAATCAACTCGCCTGAAATCAGCAGAACGAGCCCTAACAACACAAGGGACAGCCACGAAAAACGCCCCTGTGCCAAGCGTGGTTCCGTGACGAACATCGAACGCACGTGGCGCGACTTTCGCTGTTGCGTGTCACATGGCAACCAAAAAGTTCGGCGATCACGTGCGTGAAGCTGCAGCGGGTCGCGACCGGAGATCCATGACATGACTCGAACAGCAGTAAAGCCCACGAAAAACAGCGGCGTCAAAATTACAAACGCCACGATTTTTCCCACCAGATTTCCGAGGCTGCCGAACCAAACGGCGAGAAACTGTCGACGCGCCGGCGAAGTCACGCCGGCGATGCCAATGATGAGGGCCAATACGATGATACTGGTGCCAAAAACCTGTGACCGGGTCGCGAAGACAACCATTCCGATGGCAAGGCCGATACTCAATCCCAAAATCGACGTCCAAGCCGGCGGTGCCTCCGACGGCTTTGGCACGGGAAACCAGTTCTCGCGGACGATTAATTGATCGGGGCGATTCGGCATGAGTTGGCGTGAGGTGACCCGTGGCAGCAGAACGGATTACCGATTCGTCGGATAATCAACAAAAAATGGAATGGCTCGCGACGAATCGGTCAATCCGTCCTACGATCCGTTACGCGCGATCAAGTGATGAAATAGCTACTCGATGTTGAGTATTGTCGCGCCGGCGCATACCGTCTAGCACGACATCCGCAAACAGCGTCGAACCCGTCTTCTGGGGATCGGTTGTACCGATTATCGGCGAAATAGCAGGTTCCACCATCCTTGCGATTCCCACTCGTTGGCAGATTCTTTGGTCGCTAAGGCTCCCTCAGAA
>CBDUAB010000639.1:0-3695 GCA_965365045.1 uncultured Planctomycetales bacterium | reverse complement strand
CGATGCGTGAAGGATGTGCTTCTTCTCGATACCCAGAGCTAGGGCTTTGACTGAAACAACCGCATCACGAAATTGAGCCCCAACGTTAGCAGCAAACTCCCGATAATTGAGATGTGAAGACGAAAGAAAAAGTTAAGCGCTATTAATACGCCGACGAACACAGCAAGATGCCACATACCGTTTTTGTTCATCGTGTTCCTTTCCTACGGTGTGAATTGAATTCAAATGGCCCCTCGGTACAACCACCCGAACATGAGCAGGCCCACGGCGACCACCCAGCTACCGGCCACGCGAACGGCGACACGGGTCCAGGCAGGTCGCAGGGACAGCACCGTCGCCGAAACGAGCAGTAACAGGACAAAGACCGTGGTGACGATGCCCAGCACGTTGAGTGCGCCCGCATTGGCTTCTTGCAGCGCTGCACCATTGAGCAGACCGTGCAGAAGGCCAAACAGGCCGGCGAGGGTCGATACGGCCCAGACGGGCAACTTGGCATCCAGCGCCACCAACACCCCCAGCACAACGAATGAGAGAATACTCAAACCAGTCAACGCGGGAACGCCGGGCAGGTTCAGTCCCGCCGTGGCTCCGATCAGCCAGGCCACGGGCAGGATGGCGAGCGACCATCGACCGGCTTGCGGTCCGCGCAGACCGGCCAACATCGCGGCGGCGAACAAACCAAGCAAATCGTCAGGCGACAGGGCCAGATGCATCGCGCCGTCGTAAAAAGGACCCAGCCCGGTGGTCACCAAGTGCGCTTGGGCCACCGAGGGAGCGAGCAGTAGCGCGGCAAAAGCGCAGGGGACGTATCGCGTTAATCTCATCTAAATGCACCCCAGAGAAAGAACAGCCCTCCCACCAACACAACGGCGCCGGCGCCGCGGAGTAGGAGTTGACCTAATTTCCACTTGTGAGCCAGGCCAACACCGATGCCCGCGGCGTGCAGTGTTCCCGTCGCTATGACAAAACCAAGGCTGTACAGCATGGCGTTCTGGCCCTCGGGCAATTCGGTGCCGTGCGCGTGGCCGTGAAAGATCGCAAAGATCCCGACGACGATGATCGACGCCGTGAGCGGCGCTTTGACTTCGCCGAGCACCATGGCGCCAAGCACGACTCCGGACACGGCAATACCAATCTCGACCCCGGGAACCGGAACACCGATCAAACCCAGCATGCCGCCAAAGGCCATCATCATGGGAAATGCGATCGGCAGCAGCCATACCGCCGGACGGCCCAACTGCGCTCCCCACAAGCCGACGGCAACCATCGCCAGAACGTGATCGAGTCCCGAGACGGGGTGAGAAACTCCGTCGAGAAAGCCACCGGCCTCGCCAGACTCCACATGCGCCATCGCGGTCTCTGGCCAAAACCAAATGAGTGAGGACACCAACCAGAGGGCCGGGCTTCGAACTGCAGCAGGCATTAGAACGATGGTCAAAACCCGTACGATGGCCTTCCAAGGCCGTCGTGAAGCCGCGTTTAGTCGATGGCGACGGTTTTGGACGGCCATCGTGCAACTCATCCGGAACTCTTTTGAGACAAATCCTAGTACCTCGCCCAGCTTCGATATACAGCGCGTTATGCGAAGAATGTCATCCTGAGAGAGCGACAGCGACTGAAGGATCTGCCAAAACGCTGGAATCAATGGTGAACCGTAACACACGGCCAAAGCACGTCGATAGCCAGATTCGACCATTTCACGCGGCAAAACCTGGTTGGTAGATCCTTCGGTCGCTGCCGCTCCCTCAGGATGACAAGCCTCGCTTTCGACCAACGTGTCAATTGAAGCTGCGCGAAGTATCCGTGTCTTGCTCATCACGACGTACCTGCCAACATGATGACCATCCGCTGAATGGTCCAGTAGGCGCCCAACGAACCCACGGCGTATCCCGGGGTCAGTTCGGCCCAGCGCGGCCAGTGGATTTCCAACACTCGAAACGAATGCAACATGGCGATGATCAAGCCGACGAAGAAAAGCTGTCCCGCTTCGACGCCAACATTGAACATCAGCAGCGCGAGGACGATCTCGTGAGCGGGCAAGCCGATCGTCTTGAGCCCACTGGCGAAGCCAAAACCGTGGAGCAGGCCGAACACAAACGCCACGACCCAGGGATGCCGGATCGTGAAGCTTGTCTGTCCGCGCCAAACTCGGACGATTTCCGGTCCGAGGAACAAGATGGAAAGTGCGATCAGCACATTGAGCGGCGGCAGCGGAGTGCTGGCATAGCCCAAGGTGGCGATCGCGAGCGTGATGCTGTGCGCAAGCGTGAACGCGGTGACGGTCTTCACCAACATGGACGTGCTCTTGACGATCAGCAGCAGCCCCAGAATGAACAGCAGGTGATCGACTCCTTCCAGGATGTGCTTGACCCCAACCAGCAAGTAGGACCACGCCAGTTCCGCGCTACCCGGCCGTTCGGGAATCACGCAGGAAGGCGACGAAGGACGCAGAATGACGGAATGGCTCGTCCCGTCGGCCAGCTCGATGCGCAGCAGCACGTCGATCTGCAGTGCCGACAAACCGTCGATGGAAATCGTCTCGCCGGCAATCGGCTGGCCATCGGTTTTGAAACTGAAATACTGCACGACCGCGCCAGGGGCGGCGTGGTTCGAGGGTGGTCCCACCGGTTTCATGCACTCGGGAAAAACCGGTTTCAATGCCAAAGTGCGGTCACCCAGCGCGGGCATCTTCCACGTCACATCATACAACCCTGGCTGTCGTTCCGTGATATCGAGTAACGCCGGCCGAATTTCGTGCGCGCTTAAGTGACCGGCGAACGCAAGTGCACCAACGACGGCAATCCACAACGTCGGGATTCGGCTTAGGGCTCGCAGTCGCTGTTGCGTCCCCTCGAAGAACCCCCTCCCTGTGCGCGCGATTCTTGTGTGTCGAACCGGATTCATCGTGACACCTCCGTGAGCACTTTGTCGTCTTCCGATTCTTCACCTTCGATGACCACGTTGTAGCGGTCGAGCAAACTTTCGATGTACTCTTCGTTGAGTTGTTCCCGCCTTTCACTTTCGAGATCCTCTCGGACTCGATCGGCGACTTGTGCGTACGTTGGTGATGGAGATTCCAGCCGCTCCCGCACATAAACGAGATGTGTCCCGTATCCGGACAGCACCGGGCCGTGCCATTTTTCAGGTTCAAGCTCCATCAAAGAACGCGCGAATTCGCTGCCAAACAGCTTTGCTAAGTCAGCCTCGGTTCTCTCTGGGTAGTATGCCTGCAGCATGAAGCGGTCGCCGAGGTCGCTGGTTTCGTCGGGCACTCTTGCGCTGGCGATCAGTTCGGCCTTGAGCTTCTCGGCATCCGCCAAAGTGTCGTCGCCCCGTTTGTCGGGATCCAGAAAGACGTGGGTGAACGTGAGCAACGGCGGGATCTGATAACGATCGATATTCTTCTTGAAAAAGGCTTGCAGCTCTTCTTCGGTGGGCGGCTCCGGCGTGATCAGGTCTTGGGCGAGGAACTCCAATTTCTGTGCCATGCGACGCCGGATGATCACGTCATCTTTGTCCAGACCCATGGCGACGGCCTCGCGATACAGCACCGTCTCCCTGAGATGGTTCCTGACAAGTCCCACCATCTCCTCCTTGGATGGCGGGCGATTCCAACGCTTTTGCCACATCTCGGCCAACCAGTTCATTTCGCCCTCGGTGATGACGATCGTGTTCTCTTCCACCATCGCGTCATC
>CBDUAB010000638.1:0-3705 GCA_965365045.1 uncultured Planctomycetales bacterium | reverse complement strand
GTTTGGCGGTCGCGCTGCTGCCTAGGAGTCGATCACAATATCGTCTGGCGATGTTGATTTTCGTTGCCGCAGTTACGGGAATGATCTTGATTGATCAACATCGACTTCAACCATGGGCCTATCAATTCGCGATATTCGCACTGGTGATGAGTGTTTGTCGGCCGCGGTTTGGATTCACGTTAATGCGCCTGGTCGTGGTCAGCGTTTATTTCTATTCGGCATTGAGCAAATTTGATTACCAGTTTCTTCATACACTTGGCCAGCAGTTCTTGTCGACTCTGATCGGATTTGTCGGCGCAACCACTGACGATTGGCCGGCGTTCGTTCGGGTGTGCGTGGCCGCGACATTTCCGGTGGGCGAACTCTTGATTGCGTTGGGCCTTTGTTGGACGCCAACGCGCAGAGCGGCGGTCGTGGCCGCCATCTTGTTGCACGTCGTTCTACTGCTGATCCTCGGGCCGTTGGGACTGCGGCACAAACCGGGTGTTCTCATCTGGAATCTGTATTTCATTGTGCAAGCCATCGTGCTGTTTGCAATTCCGAGCACGGAGCCAAGGGCAGCGCCCGTTAAGAGTCGCCCACGTTTGCTGCCAAGAGAATCAGTGATACTCTGTATTGTCTGGGCGATCGTTCTGCTACCGATCGCCGAGTTTTGGGGACGTTTCGATCATTGGCCGGCGTGGGGGCTTTATTCTCCCCGCAACAGCCGCGTCTCTCTCTATGTACATCGGGTTGCCACGGACCAATTGCCCGACGTGCTTCACACCTATTTGGCGGACGCGCCGCCGGACCAGCCTTGGCAAAAACTACAGATTGATCGCTGGTCTTTGAGTGAACTTTCGGTACCGATTTATCCACAAGATCGATTTCACGTCGGAGTAGCGTTAGCGGTTACCAAGCGTTACGATTTGGATCGATCGATTCGAGTCGTGTGGCAAAGCACTTCTGCACGAATAAGCGGGGCGCGCGAAACGGAAACTTGGAGTGGCATTGGGCAACTGCAGTTAAAGGCTGAACAGTTTCGCATCAATGCGTTGCCGCGGTCGAATTTGAAGGAACGTCACTAGATGCAAGTAGCGCCACCCATACTGGAGGTTCGCGATCTGGGTCGCCGCGCTGAAGATGACGGCGAGTGGCTTCTTCATGACATCAATCTCAAGATTAGCGCCGGCGATCGCATCGGGCTCGTAGGTTTGTCGGGTTCGGGCAAGACGCTGCTGTTGCGTAGTCTGGCAATGCTTGATCCGTGTTCCACGGGCGAGATTTTGTTTGGCGGCAAACCTGTCCACGACGGGTCGATACCACGCTTCCGCGCACAGGCAATCTATCTGCATCAGCATCCGGTCCTTTTCGAAGGCACGGTAGAAAGCAATCTGCGGCGTCCGTTCGAGCTTGCCGTCCATTGTGACAAGCGTCCCGATCGCGCAAAGATCCTCGATTGGCTTGACATGTTGGATCGGGATGAATCATTTCTGAGCAAGGACCAGCAAAACCTATCCGGCGGTGAAGCGCAGCTGACAGCGCTATTGCGAGCCATGCAACTACGGCCCAAAGTCCTCTTGCTCGACGAGCCGACCGCCGCCCTCGACGCCGAGGCAACGGCGGCTGTCGAGCGTTTGACCGCTACCTGGCTGGACGAAAAGCCGACAGAGCTTGCGTTCGTCTGGGTCAGCCATGCATCAGACCAGGCGGAGCGCATGTGTGACGTGATTCATCGAATCGATGGTGGACGATTACACAAGTGAGACATACATGGGAATGTACCTGGAATTGACGTACGTCCAAGTTGGGTTGGCGGCACTGTTGATTCTGATCAACGGCGCAATCTCAGTTGCGTTGCGTCTCGGCATGGAGCGTTCCTTGCTGATGGCGAGCGTGCGGACGATATTCCAGTTGCTGCTGATTGGATTTGTTTTGGAATGGGTCTTTCACGTCGAACGTTGGTACGTTGTCGTCGGCATACTGGCCGTTATGACGTTGATTGCCGGAGTCACAGCCGTGCAAAGGAACCATCGGCGCTATCCAGGCATTTGGCTGGACACGATCATTTCGATCTGGGTCAGTTCGTGGGCCATCACGGCGTTTGCCCTGTTGGCTGTCATGTCGGGCATCGACAACTGGTATGACCCTCAATATGCCATTCCGCTGATGGGAATGGTTTTGGGCAATACGCTCAACGGCATTTCAGTCGGACTAAGTACCTTTACCGAAACGGCATTCACCAGGCATGACGAGATCGATACGCTGTTGGCGCTCGGTGCGACACGCTGGGAAGCGTGCCAAGCGCCGATGCGTCATGCGCTGCGCACCGGGATGACACCGATTATCAACTCGATGATGGTCGTCGGTGTTGTGAGTCTACCCGGTATGATGACCGGGCAGATTCTTTCGGGAGCGGCACCGGAACAGGCCGTCAAGTATCAGATCGTGATAATGTTCTTGATCGCTTCGGCCACGGCATTGGGAACAACGAGTGCGGTGCTGATGAGTTTCCGTCACCTGTTCAATACCCAACATCAATTCTTGCGATCACGTTTAAAAGCCGTCGACGCTGATTAAACGGTTGGGGTTGGATCAGATCTTTGCTGGCCATCGCCACTGCGAATCACGGCATTGCTCTGACAATCTAAGGATCGTTCGAGAAATGACAAATGTCATCCTGAAGGAGCCTCAGCGACGGAAGGATCTTCCAATCACGCCAGCATGCCAACACACGCTAAACCCAGCCACGCAAATCGCACATTTCTGGCAGATGTCTTCGGTCGCTGTCGTTCTCTCAGGATGACACTATGTGGCGCTGTCATGGAAATGAAAATTTTTTGGCGGGCTCCACGCTCTAACCGGCATTTCAAGATAGAAACACTCGTTAGAAGGCCGGAACGAGCAAACGCAGACTCTGCCGGAACTTCGGTCGCGGTGTTGCGGCTATTCTCGCGAACACGGTATTAACGGGGAAAACTGCGTTTGCGCTGTTCCGGCAAGGCATTGCGACCTCGGTCCGGCCTACTGTGAGAAATGCAGGCCAGGTCACGGATTGCCTACGAAACTTACTCGCCGCGGACGACCCAGAGCTTGCGAATCAGGCCCAAGCGACGCTCGACGGTGCGGAGTCCACATCCAAGTGCTTTGGCCGCCTCCGCGTTGCTATGTCCTTCCATCTTCAATATTGCCAATCGCCGCATGTCTTCGTCCGGCAATAGAGCGAGTAGCCGTTCGGATTCCTCCGAAACATCCTCTGCGAATTCGGCAGTCGGTTCGTCCCCGATGATTTGATGGATACCAGCAATATCTTTCGATCCGCCGGCCGGCAAGAAAACCGATTCACCGCGAATCTTGCCACCTCCACGCTTTTGGGTCATTTCGTCCCGCACGCGCCGCATTGCCTTGCGAGCGGTTATTACGACCAGCAATGACCAAAGATTATCGCGGTCATTCAGCTCAGGGAACCGATTGTTTTGCACACCCTGGCAAAGCGAATGAAAAGCGCTGAGAGCAACGTCTTCCTCGTCAAAAGCACGTCGTACGTTGCCGGGTAGCTTCTTGCCAGCCAACCGAACGAGCTGTTGAAAATAATGTTCCCATAGCTTTTGAATCGATTGTTCGTTTCCGTTACGCAATCGCTCGATCCAAACGGTGACGGACTCGTCTAAACACATTGTGTTCTCTGGTATTTGGAGTGGCCGATATGAGTTTTTCTCGATTTTT
>CBDUAB010000637.1:0-3709 GCA_965365045.1 uncultured Planctomycetales bacterium | reverse complement strand
GACATCCAAGTCGTCATTCTCGACACGGCCGGGCGGCTGGCGATCGACGAAGAGCTGATGAATCAGCTACGGCAAATCGATCGCCAGGTTCAGCCGCACCAAGTGTACTTGGTCGTTGATGGGATGACGGGCCAAGACGCCGTAAACAGCGCTGATGCGTTTAACAAGGCGATCGAGCTGAACGGCGCGATTCTCACCAAGCTTGATGGTGATGCCCGCGGCGGTGCCGTGCTGTCGGTCAAACATGTCACCGGTGTGCCGGTCAAGTTCATCGGGCTCGGCGAGCATTTGGATGCGCTGGAGCCATTTCGGCCGGAAGGCATGGCGGGCCGGATTCTCGGCATGGGCGACGTCATGGAAATGGTCCGCACTGCTCAGCAAGAGTTTGATCAGGAGGAGATGGCCAAGACGGAGGAGCGACTGCGGAAGGGCGAATTTACGCTCGACGATTTTCGCAGCCAGCTTCAACAAATTGCCCGTCCTGGTTTGATGCAGAAGTTCATGTCGCTCATGCCCGGCATGGGGCAGATGAAGGAAATGCTGGATAGCGTTGATGCTGAAAAAGACATGAAACGTCTGTTTGGCATCATCGATTCGATGACCAAGGAAGAGCGGCACAATCCGAAGGTCATCGATCAGAGCCGACGCCTGCGCATCGCCAATGGATCCGGTGTGCAATCCGCCGACGTAAACGATCTGATCAAGCAGTTCGACGGCATGGCGTCGGTGATGAAGCAAATGGCCGGCAAGGGTGTCGGCGATCGAATGAAGATGGTTCGTGAACTACAAAGCGGTGGCATGCTGGATCCGGGCGGTCGTATCGCCAAACAAAAACAGAGCACCGGAAAACGGCTGTCGAAGTCCGAGAAGGCAAAGGCGAAGAAACTGCGCGAGAGGGAAATGCGACGGCGAAAGCGTCAAGCCAGATAAGCGTGAGAATCCGTTAATATACAGCTGACAACAATCGTTACTACTTACCGTTCAATCAAATCTAGAGGAGTTTTCCGTGGCAGTTAGAATTCGCATGAAAAAGATGGGACGCCGCCACCGGCCGTTCTTTCGGATTTGCGCCGTCGATAGCCGTTCACCCCGTGATGGACGTGTGATTGAGGAGTTGGGTTACTACGATCCGATGGTCAAAGAGACCGATGCCCGCGCGTCGCTCAAGAGCGAGCGGATCGACTACTGGTTGGGTGTCGGCGCGCAGCCCAGCGACAATGTCAAAGTCCTGATCAAGAAATACGGATCGAGCGGAACGCATCTGGAACAACAGCAGACGGCATTCGAACGGCTAAAGATTCGTACGGAAGCACCGCCCGCCATCGTCGTGCCGTTGCCTAAGAAGGAAGAGGCGCCAGCGGAGGCTGCCGCTGAAACCAAAGCTGCCGCGGCGCCGGCGCCAGCCGAAGAAACCGCTGAAGCACCTGCCGAAGCCGACAAGCCTGTCGAGGAACCCCCGGTCGAAGCTGAAAAGCCTGCCGAGGAACCCGCCGCGGAGGCGGCTGCCAGTGAAACGAGTGCCGCGGAAACCGCTGACACGAGCGAGGAAGCGACCGCGGAAGACAAGACCGAGTAGTCGCGAACAATGCGATTCGATGTCGTCACCATTTTTCCGGAGATGTTCCCGGGTTACCTCGGGCAAAGCCTTCTCAACAAGGCAATTCTGGATGGACTGGTTCACGTCACGATTCATGACTTGCGGAATTGGACCAAAGACAAACACAAGAGTGTCGACGATCGTCCTTTTGGCGGTGGCCCGGGAATGGTCATCAAAGTTGAACCTGTCGTCGAGTGCGTGGAGGAAATTCAAAACGAAGCGAGCGAAGCTGGCCATGTGGTCCTGCTGACACCGCAGGGTCGCCGCTTGGATCAGCGGACCGTCGAAGAACTGGCGGCAAAGCCAAGGTTGGTCATGCTGTGTGGTCGTTACGAAGGTTTCGACCAGCGGGTTATCGACATCCTGCAACCAGATGAGATTTCCATTGGCGACTTTGTCTTGAACGGTGGCGAAGTTGCCGCGATGGTCTTGATTGACACGGTCGTGCGTTTGATCCCTGGAGTGCTGGGAGACGAGCGCAGCAACCGAGAAGACTCGTTTTCGACCGGAAATCGGTTTTTGGAAGGGGCCCAATACACACGGCCAAGAGAATATCGAGGACATACAGTTCCCGAAATACTGCTGAGTGGCGATCACGAACGAATCGCCCGATGGCGACGCGAGTAGAGTTATCAGCGAACAAAACAACGGCGGGGTGACTTACTGGATAACGAACAAAATAAGTAAACCGAATCATAATGCCCCCGTGATTCGCCTCATGGGCGCGTTTGCCGACCAAAAACAAACGGGCGCGGGACTTTCGCGACACGTCAGCACAAATCACATAACAAAACAATTCAATAACCAACTACTGCCGAGGACAAAGCCATGAGCCATGAAATCATGAAGCTCGTTGAACAAGACAGCGTCAAAGAGAACCCACCGGAGTTCGAAATTGGTGACACCGTGGACGTGCATACCAAGATTCTCGAAGGCGAGAAGGAGCGTATCCAGGTTTTTTCCGGTACCGTGATCGCCCGCAGCGGTTCAGGTTCGCGCGAAATGTTCACCGTCCGGCGTATCGTTGCTGGCGAGGGTGTCGAGCGCAAATTCCCGCTTCATTCTCCACGTATCGACAACGTTGTGGTCAAACGCAAAAGTGTTGTCCGTCGCGCCAAGCTGTACTTTCTCCGCGACCGCATCGGCAAGGCAGTCCGCCTCAAAGAGCGCCGCATGAACAGGTAAGGCACGCGTTTCCACCAGCGTGACCCGCGCAAAGTGGGTTGAGCCAAACAAGCATGCGGCATTTCTGTATTTCCGGACTATCCGATATGCCCGCTTGCTTTCAGATCCTGACAAGGCTCTTCATGAAATCGGTTATGACTTCGACGGCTTCACTCCAGTTGTCTTCTTCCGTTCGACCGCTGAATTTTCTTGGTTTCAGGCTATGGTCACCGTCGGTCAACCAATGCACTTTGATCTTTCGGGGTAAGCGGTAACTCTTAACTTCCTCTCGGTTTCCAAACGTATCGCGTTCGCCCTGCACGATAAGTGTGGGAGTACGCAAGTGGCGAAGGTGATCGATGCGAAGTTTTTCCGGCTTACCTACGGGATGAAATGGATAGCCCAAGCACACCAGCCCGGTGACGTCCGCCTCGTCCGCGATGAGACTGGCGATCCGTCCTCCCATGGACTTGCCACCGATCACTAAGCGGTCCGCACCCAGTTTTTCGATGACGTCTAGCCAAGACTCGCGCAGTTTTGGTTCGCGGTCGGGTGGTGTTTTCTTCCCCGTGGATCGGCGCGCTACCATGTAAGGAAACTCAAATCTGGCCACTTGGATTTGTTGTGCAGCCAGGGCGGTGGCGAAATAATCCATGAACGGATGGTCCATCGGTGCTCCAGCCCCGTGCGCGAGAACCAGTCTCATGGCGGCATTGTTGCTGCCGTTATAGATCAATTTCGTCGACATCGATCAATGGCTCCCATCACGATTTGTTGAATACAGAATTGTGTTGCGGATAGACACCAGTGGCAGGCCGAGGCCGCATGCGACTAGGCACTCAGATGCGGGAATGCACTTTGCAAAAATGCACGGTAGCCCGACGCGCAAGTTTTGAAGTTGCGCTATTCGTGGGTATCGAGCGGAAAAGGGGACTGGCTCAGTGCAGT
>CBDUAB010000636.1:0-3714 GCA_965365045.1 uncultured Planctomycetales bacterium | reverse complement strand
AAACCAGCCGCCGATGTCGATCGTTTGATCCGTCGTGTTAAAAAGTTCAATCGTATCCATAAGGCCAATGTCGCCATCGGTACGCGACAAAACTTCATTGACCACCACGCCGATCAGCTCACTGGCTGGCTGTCCCGGCGTACCTCCCACAGCGGAACTCCCCTGCCAGCGGTAATGCTTGCCGAGTTCGGCTGTCGGTGTCAGTTCGGGAGCCACCAGTTCCAGGGTGGCACCAAAACCATCCGCGCGCTTTGCCCACGGATCGCCGTCGCGATAATCAATCTCAGTAATCCGATTACCCAAACCATCGACAAGTTCGATCGTCTCGCCAGCGTTGGAGAGACCTCCCGCCCATTGGCCAAGAACACGAATCGAGTCTCCGTAACGAACTTGGAACGCCGCCACATCTTCGACGACAACTGCGTATTCCCCAGGTGACAAGCTTGCATCGCCGAATGTGAAATCGACGCCATTGGTGATCTGCATATCAAGCAAATTGATGGTTACGCTCGGATTCACGTTCAAGATCTCGATGAAGGCAAACTCATCGTCATCCACCGTCGGAATGGCGGCAACTTCCTCAGCCGACGGATCATGAGGATGGTAGTTGATCTCCGTAATCACGATGTCCTGCGAACCCGTGGGTACAACGAACGTTGAGTCGGACAGTGCGCTCCATTTCCCGCCCGCCAGCGCGCGCGCCTTGACGTTGGTTGTGTCATTCAGAACAACATCGTTGTTGAACAACGCGCCGGCTGGTGAATTGTCACTGGCACGCGGATCCGTACCGTCCAGCGTAAAATAGATCGGCGGGGTTCCCAGAGACACGTTTTCTGTAACCACGAGTTCCGGCAACACAAGTAAATCGTCGTCGGCATCCGTGTGGTTCAATCCCTGGATTGCCAAAACGTTTTTGCCGGGCTGCAGCAACGACGCATGCTCGGTGATGCCAAAGTTGAAACGAATCTTTGCCAAGAAGTCTAATCGCGAGCTGGTCGCATTGGAGTTCCACGTGGTCGGCGATGGGGCATCATCCGATGCGACCAATTGGCCATTGAGATAGGCGACGAAGCCATCATCAAATCTCATCGTCAGTGTCAAGTCTTCGACTGCGGCCGGATCGAAGTCGTCAGCGAGGTTAAACTCGATGCGCCCGTAGACCGATGTTTCATGTGCATTCCAGTCGGCGCCGACATCGGTGCCAATGAGGTTCTGGTAATCCGCCGGACTGTCCTCGTAACCGATTCCGTTAGTACCAGCAATCCAGCCATTCGGCACAAAGTCCGTTTCGTACCAGCGCGGACCATCTCCTGTCTCCAGCGAGCCGTCAAGAGGGACGAAAGCCACCACGTCCGCGTCTTGCGTAACCAGTTCGGTTTCCTCGGTTACGACAAGACCGGCGGAGGTCATGCTTAATGTGTCACCCGGACTGATTTGGCCGCCATGCTGTTTGATGCCGTCGATCGAAACATCTGGAGCCCCGACATTTGGGTAAAGGTCGGCCGCCTTGTACTGATCCAAGACGATGTCCGTGCGTTGCGGAAAATAGTCGGTTCTCAATTGATCGAGTCGCGGAATCCAATGATCGTCGCGAGTCCGCGGAGGTTCAATATTGTTAAATAGAGCATCGCCCCAGCGTGCCGATTCGGGAACGACCGCCCGATCGATCTGGGCTACTATGGCGTCCAATCGGGCAATGTTCGCCTCCGGAGTAAGCAGTCCATCGTTGAATAAATACTTATGAATTCGATCGCCGAAGGCCATGCGGAATTCTTCCACACTGCGCAGTTCCAGATAGATCTCACCTGGGCCGTTGTCACCACCGGCATTGAGACGATTGAGATTCAAATCACGCCAGAGAAATTCGCCGTCCCAACTATGAAATTGCCATTTTGCCCCATCTTCACGTTTTCGTGATGCGTACCAGTTGTTGTGCGGCCAATCCTCGTTGCCGCCGAACTGATTGAGGAGCATGTAGTCGATAAAGCCCGGAATATCGAGCATCTGTTCGACGGCCTCGTAATTGATCGGCGTGCGACGCACCTCGTTTCGAAGTGCGGTCCACGCTTGTCCGTCGCCATCGATTACTTCACCGATCTTCAACACATCATATTCATCCTTACTGCCGCCCTGATAACTCGCTTGAAACGGCGCGCTGGGGCGCTCGCTGGGGTTGTAGAGCCCCCAATACACACCGTTGATGTACAGGTGGACCCAAGTGCCGTGGGGAGACAAACCGCCCATTTCGTCTTGGACCACGGCCGCCCAGCGGTCTGCTACAAAGGTGTTATCGGCGCTGTGTTGTGTGTTGTTGCGCTCGCCGCGCGCCCAAGAAAAATTGTAGCCAGCCCGCAGTACGACCGTATCAAACTCGTCGGCGGCGTCATCGCCAAACCAAGGATAACGCAGTTTTGTCGGGCCATAGATTCCTTTGAACAGCAGTCGAATCGAGTGCTTGGCGGTGGCGTTGGGAAAGCGGCCAAATCCACCATGGATCCGCGCACCGGCGTCAACTTGAAACTCGATGTTTCCATTGGTATCAATCAACTCTGCCGTGACTGGCCGTTCCCAGCCGATGCCGGATGAAGTTGTGTTGCTGTAGATGCCGGTCGCTGTGGACCAGATGTCATCGGGTTCAAACACAAGCGATAAAGAGGGAATCGCAAGCAAATCGTCCTTGATCGTGTCGCTGTAGCGCGGATCGGTAACGACTTCCGGATCCATCTCGTAATTTGCCGGCACATCGTCACCCGCGCTGTAGACACCTAACGGAGAATTTCGCTCAAACGTCCCCCATGTTTGTGGCAATCCTGCACCGTCCTGTTGAAGTACGTCATCAAAAAACAGGAAAGTACGGGCCGCATCGTCGACGGTGAGATAATCAGTACGGAATACCGCGGCGCGTAACACCGTCGTTCCAACGATCGTGATTGGCTCGGCATAAACGGTTGAAGTTACTGTCGGCCTGCTGGCATCGAGCGTGAAGCGAATCGTGGCATCTGGTTCCAGCGTGGTGATTTCGACGTCAAATGAATCCTCGTAAAAACCGCTTTCGCTAGTGAATTCTGGCTCATCGGTGAGGCCCAGAGCGCCGGTAAGCAGTTGGTTCGCGGTCCCAGGTGTCGGCGACCTGAAATACATCATTTCCGAGATGTTTGCCTCGTTCACACCATACGAGACATCGGCGACCTGACGGGGGAACTTGCTCGTAAAGGCGTGGGCCACGGTTACGCCGTCGGGCTCGACCAGTGCCAGGAATTCGCCACCTTTGTCGAGTTGAAAACTCGTATGCGTGTCGGAGGAATCCTTGCCCGAAGCAAATATGACCTGATAAGCGCCCGCATCAATGGTGATGCCGGAAAACTGCCATTTCCCGAGGTCTTCGGGATCATCCGACAGATACCAGCCATCCAAGTCGATCGTCTCGCTGTCAGGATTGTGGATCTCGATCCAATCGGAAAAGTCACCATCAGCGTCGGCTAGAGTGCCGCCGTTGATCGCCATGAGCTCTGAAATGATGGGGGTAGAGGCCAGCAGCCGGCGCGGTTCCAGTGATTCCACACCCAGGTGCCGCCGGCGCAATCGTTTTGCGGCGGCGCCCCGTGTCCGAGGGAATCGAACCATGCAAGCTCTCCCAGACAGGCCACCGCATGAGCTTGTCTCAGTGGAGCCGTGATCCTAACCAGAAACGTGGACAACCGGAAATTCCGCCAC
>CBDUAB010000635.1:0-3721 GCA_965365045.1 uncultured Planctomycetales bacterium | reverse complement strand
CTGATTCACCCGCGGCACAAGGCTGCGGGGGTCTAAGTCAAACAGTCGAACTAACAATTTGGCATATTCCATCAGGTTTTCTTGAAGCGATACACTTCACCGACATTACGCACATTGGCAGTTAACCCCGATCCCAGCAATTGATGGAATGCCGAATAGCGGGGGAGGGAGTTGAAACTACAACGTACATCACGCCGTCATAATCACCTACGAACTTCTGGGCTCGACCGACAAAACATAACCGCCGATTTTCAAGCATTCCTATCAGATACGGATCATTACCGATGACTCATTGCAGAAACATTCATTTCAGATTCACGCGTGCCGTTGCGATTGTCGGCGTTATCTTTGTCGTTCAGATGACATTCGCCTTTCAGATGGCATTTGCCTTTCAGATAAAGGGCGCGGACGAAGCGGGCACCGATGGGCCGATTCGAATCGGCATTATCGGTTTGGACACATCGCATGCGATCGCGTTTACGAAGGTGCTGAATGACGAGAATGCTGGTGCCGAGTTCACCGGTTGTCAAGTCGTTGCGGCGTATCCGAAAGGTAGCCCAGATATCGAATCCAGCGTAACGCGCGTGCCCGCGTACACCGAACAGATCCAAGAATTGGGTGTCGAGATCGTTGAATCCATTGACGAGCTGCTGACTCGCGTCGATGGTGTGTTACTCGAGACGAATGACGGACGGCCGCACCTGGAGCAAATCCGGCCAGTACTCGCGGCTGGCAAGCCCGTGTTTATTGACAAACCACTTGCCGGGTCACTGGCTGACGCTGTCGAGATCTTTGCCGCGGCAAAACGTGCGGGAGTACCAATCTTTTCGTCATCATCGCTGAGGTATACGCCGTCGGCGCAAGAAATCCGCAACGGTGCCATTGGCCAAGTCATTGGTTGCGACGCATACAGTCCTTGCTCTCTGGAAAAAACACACCCCGATCTTTTCTGGTACGGCATACACGGTGTGGAGATACTGTTCACCGTAATGGGACCTGGTTGCGAAAGCGTCGTGCGGTCGTCAACCGATGACACCGATGTTGTGGTTGGTAGGTGGAGCGACGGGCGTATTGGCACCTTTCGCGGTGTTCGATCTGGAAAACGCGGCTATGGTGGGACGGCGTTTGGCACCAAGGAAACTCGCGTCATCGGTCCGTATCAAGGTTACCGGCCGCTTGTGGTCGAGATCGTAAAATTCTTTCGCACAGGAAAGCCTCCGATTGCAGCCCGCGAGACGCTAGAAATCTACGCGTTCATGGAGGCAGCGGACGAAAGCAAACGACGGGGCGGTTCACCGGTTCGATTGGCCAAAGTTTTTCCCGAATCAACGGCAATTGAGAACGATAAATAAATTTGGAACACTAATCTTCGCTAATTCCAGTTTTGATTAGCGAAGATTAGCGCCGATTAGTGTTCCGTTGCTCAACATCAACATTCATAGATCCTCAGAGGACAATCCACTTCCATGGCAGACAACACCAAACTGGCCCATACGGTTTTCTTTACGCTCAAAGACAAGTCACTTGAAAAACAACAGGGTCTGATCAAGGCATGTCACAAATACCTCAAGCCTCAGCCTGGCGTCGTCTTTTTCGCGGCCGGCACACGCGAAGGGGAGTTGGCACGCGAAGTTAACGATCGCGATTTTGACGTCACACTTATGATCCTTTTTGAGAACCGCGCGGCCCACGATCGCTACCAAGAAGATGAAACGCATGACATATTCATCGCCGAGCAGCGAGACAACTGGGAACAAGTACGTGTATTCGATACGCGGGTTTGAGTAAATTGGCTCCGACTTCAAAACGTCCCTTCACCAAGAGAAAGCAATACCGTGATCCATCAGCGCAGCCGATTCAAGACATCCGTCATTCAAACTTGTCTAGCGATATTGTGGGTGACGGCGACGATCTGCTCGGCCGCCGACCGCCCAAACATCTTGTTTATTTTTACCGATGATCATGCGCCGCACGCGATTGGTGCTTACGACGGTTGGCTCAAAGATGTCAATCCAACGCCGAACATCGACCAATTGGCTCGACAAGGCATGACGTTCCGTAATAGCTTTTGCACGAATTCGATTTGCGGACCGAGTCGCGCCGTCATTCTGACGGGTAAGCACAACCATCTGAATGGTTTTATGCACAACGGCAATAACTTTGACGGCTCGCAACAGACGTTTCCTAAACTGCTGCAAAAGGTTGGTTATCAAACGGCCATGATTGGCAAGTGGCATTTGAAATCAGAGCCGCAAGGATTCAATTACTGGCACGTGCTGCCAGGGCAGGGCGACTATTACAATCCGGCTTTTCTTACGAAGGACGGACGCAAGACGATCGAAGGATATTGCACGGACATCGTCACCGATCTGGCCCTCGACTGGCTTAAAGATCGTAAGGGCTCGCAAGAACCGTTCATGCTGATGTGCCAGCACAAAGCGCCCCATCGCACATGGATGCCGGCGCTGCGGCATTTGAACTTGTATGACGATATCGACATGCCGCTGCCGCCCACTTTGTTTGACAAGTGGCACGACAACGCCGATCCGGCCCGGCACCAGGAAATGGAAATCGAACGGCACATGAATCTGGTGTACGACTTGTTTGTCTCGCCCTATGAAGGCTGGGATCCGGAGGCAGGCAAGTCACTCGATCGATCCGGTTTTCAAAATCTGAAACGTATGACCGCGGAGCAACGGGCCGCTTGGGACGCTGCTTATGAACCCAAGAACCAAGCATTCCTCGCAGCCAACTTGATCGGTGACGAACTTGTTCGCTGGAAGTACCAGCGTTACATCAAGAACTATCTGCGCTGCATCAAAGGCGTTGACGAAAGCGTCGGTCGGCTGACGGACTACCTCGAGGAGTCCGGCCTCGACAAGAACACGATCGTCATTTACTCATCCGACCAAGGCTTTTATTTGGGGGACCATGGCTGGTATGACAAGCGTTGGATGTACGAAGAATCACTCAAGATGCCGTTCATTGTAAAGTGGCCGGGCGTCACGCCGCCCGACTCGAAATGCGATGCGATGGTGCAAAACCTGGACTACGCCGAAACGTTTTTGCAGGTCGCGGGCGCGGCAATTCCCGGGGACATGCAAGGACGTTCTTTGGTCCCGTTACTAAAAGGCCAGGAGCCGGCCAACTGGCGTGATGCAATCTACTACCACTACTACGAATACCCGAGCGTTCACATGGTGGCGCGACACTACGGAATACGCACGGAGCGATTCAAGCTTTTTCGTTTTTATCAGTTTGATGAATGGGAATTCTACGACCTCGCAGCGGACCCGGAAGAACTGGAAAACGAGTACAACAATCCGGCGTATGCCGAGCAGATTGCCAAACTGAAAAAGGACTTGGACGATATCCGCGAGCACTATCGCGATGAATCCGACGTTGCTGTCATGCCCGCGGAATGGCAAGAACGCATGCGCCGCGACGGCTGGGTGCGGAAGTGAAGGGGTGCAGGAACGCACTTTCTTTCATAGCCCGACGCGCGAGCGAGGGACACTACCACATCACGTAAACCCGTGGAATGATTGCCCTTGTGTCCCTCGCTTGCGCGTCGGGCTATCGTGCATTTTTGCAAAGTGCGTTCCTGCACCCCTGCACTTAGCGGCACAGTCCCCACATCGTCGGGGCTTGCGCAACGGCACAATAGTCGCTGTCACCGTGCCGCGATGCCGTCGAAAGTGTGATCGCTTAGGATGGGATT
>CBDUAB010000634.1:0-3724 GCA_965365045.1 uncultured Planctomycetales bacterium | reverse complement strand
TACAAGGATCCGTCCATCACGGTAACCCCCATCAAAGTAAACTCGCGGCTTGAAGACTTACGAGCAGTGGTTGATAGCCGGCAAGGACTTGTCGGTGGCCAGGCCATCCGGGTCGTCGTGGCGCCAGATGGCACGATACAGTTACCAGGAATCGGTTCCGTTCCGGCCCAGGGCCTGATGCTCGATGAATTGAAACGTGAGATTGATGCTCGCTACGCCGAGCTCCTGAACGGGCACGGAATCGAAGTAACACCCGTTTTGTCACAACGTGCGCCAAGGTTCATTTATGTCTTGGGCGAAGTCACGAACTCGGGTCGATTTGACATGGTTGGCCCGACCAACGTGATGCAGGCAATCGCGCTGGCCGGCGGCTGGCAGAACGGCGGAAATCTGCGGCACATCATCGTATTTAGACGTGCGGACGACTGGCGCCTAATGGCCACCAAAATCGACATCCGCGGCAGTCTTTACGGCAAGCGACCGATCCCGACGGACAACATTTGGCTGCGTGACTCGGACGTCGTGTTAGTGACGAAGCAGCCTATCAAAACCGTTGCCGACGGCATCGATTTGATCTTTACGCAAGGCATCTACGCCGTACTGCCGATACTGGGCGACGCGAACCTGTTCGTTGACGGCAACAACTAACAATCGGCAAGCTCATCTCAAAACCAACCCTAGCGTCCAGCTGATTTGAACTGCCAGCGCTGCGCCTCCTGACGCGATCGCGACACAACCTGGGTCTGAGGAGAATCCGTGCGTCGAATTGCGTGAGGCGACGGCGGTGAGGCAACTTGGGCATCACTATGAGCGTCCGAGAAAGATGTATCCACGTTTTTCTGTTGGATATGCCTCAATCCAAGGACGATATCGCCTACGCGCGCCGCCAGAGCACTGGGTACGATGTCCCCAGCTAACAACATTAACGGTGCCTCCACATTGGGGCCGGATGCATTTAATTGATGGGTTAGAACGAGAATAGGCGTCTTCGCCAATTTAACGTTTTGCTGCAGTCGGCCAAGAAGGTAGTCAGTGGCAATGTCGGTTTCTCGCGCATCAATGACCACGATATCGGGCTTTGCCGTGATCGCTAACCAATACGCGTGCATCCCGTGGCGGGCCCGTAATAACGATAAACCGCCTTCAATCAACGCTTTCTCGTATCCGCGAGCCGTACGTTGATCACAAAAGCAACACAGAATACGGACGCTCTGGGCGCTCAAGTTGGAACGGCCGTTCGGCGAACTCGAGGATTCTTGGTGATGGGTCGCGAACATCGATTTCGCTCCAAAAAGTGGATAAAACAGACGCGGGCCACACATTTGTAACCGAACAAAAGTACCACACGGTTCTTTGAGTGATGCAAAGAAACCCGATTCCTCGACTAAACCCTGAGTACAACGTAAGAGTAAGAACCGGATTAACCGGGTTTTTTATGAAGGCAACCGGGCTAAATGTGCAGAACAGAATTACTTCGCTCGGACTGTCGTCGAAGACGCCAATCGTTGTAGGGCTCGCGAGGCCGCCTGAGACAATCGAGCATCCGCATAACCCGTTGCCAAGGTTGAGATAAGTGCACGTGAACGCTCGTTGCCAAATAGTTCGAGTAGTTGGATTATTCGATACATTCGACGATATTCCGCAGCCGTCGTTAATGGCGCCGATACGTTTGTCGAAAGTAGCTTCTTGAGTCGCAGCTGCATTTCCAGCGTTGGTGCTTTTCGCATAGCCATGATCAGCCGTTCCTCGGCCAATCGACGCACGCGCAGCAGCGAATTATACGCATTCTCCCGCGTTTGGAACGAATCCGCATTGAGCTGAATAATCAATTCGTCGAAATCGTCATCTGAAAGCGAATCTGTCAACGGTTTAATAAACACATCCAGCGCCGCAAGAGTTTGATCCCCTTGCTGTAAGAGTCGCCCCAAGATCTCGTACGCCTCACGGACATCACGGGTCGATAGCTGCTGCAGAGACACCGCGACGTCAATTGGATCGGTTACCGTGCCAATGCCAAATAACGCTTGATGGGCGTCCCAGACAAGCATCGTATGGTCCGCACGCCCGGAGGCGGCCGAGGCTAGCTGCCGACCATCGGGCGAGAAACCCAAAGCGACAACATGATCGCGATGACCTTCGAGGCGCGTGATTTCGTTACGCGTGAGCACGTCCCACAGGCGAATCGTGCCGTCCCAACTGGCCGTCGCCAGCACACGCCCATCGTGGGAAAACGTAACAAACTGTACGGGCGCCGTGTGGCCGTACAGTTCATATTGGCTCCGCGATGCGGTGGACAAGTCGCACAGCGTAACTTCATTGCACCGCCGCAAGCACACGGCTAAATGACCGCCGTCAGGCGAAAAACAAGCCATTGTTGGCGTCACTTTCGTTTTCAACGACAGCTTTACATCTCCCGATTTCCAATCGCGCACTTGGATTTGCCGTGCAGCCCCTTGACTTGTGCTGGCAATCACAACATTGGCAAACGTCGTTGTCATGGGGGAGATTGCCAGCACGTTTGCGATTCGATTCGATCGCGTAAATCCTTCCACCGGTTGGCTCTCGCCGGTCGCCATGTCATATCGTAAAAAGCCGTCATCGGCGGCGGACAACAGTGTTCCATCGTCAAGGAACTCCATCACAGTTGGCGTACTGGGTAGTTTTCGCACAATGGTTCCGTTCAGCATGCTCCAGACGTGAATACGCTCCCGGTCTCCTGACGAAGCTGTCACAATGAACTTCTCGTCGGGCGAAAACGTAATGGACGTGACGCGATCAGCATGACCGTTCAAAGCAAAACGTTCGCTCCATGATGCCACATCCCAAACCCGCACGGTTTGCTCGCTGTCCCGCGTCGCCAGCCAGCGGCCACTCGGTGAAAAACGAACTAGGTATACACTGGCACCGGCCGCGGCGGCGTCTTGCGGCTTGAGACTGGCAATCGCACCTAGTGGCAGGCTCGCGGTGTGTTGCGAGGAATCCTCCTGGGCGATCCCTTTAAACGCCAATGGACAAATGAGCACGCAGACGATGACGCGGCTGACGCGCCAACGATGGCCCGGTCGAGAGGGAGAATGCGGATTCCGAATGATGCTCAACATGTCGACAACGACTTTAACGGTCACCGGCGAGTGGCACAAACCCAAGCGAGTTTGCTTGATTCTGCCAATATCGTCCATAATGCCAAATTATCGAGGGAACTTTCCGCTAGATCCTCGCATCTAAGAAAGTTAGTAACACACTCTAGCGGTTCGCAGAAAAAACGACGCGGCACAAGCATCGAAAGCCAAGCTATGAAGTTTCTCTATGTCAGCGTTTTCGTTAGCCTACTCGGCGGGGTTGTTTACGCTTGGTTTCCGACTATTCCTCCTCAGGATCACGTGGGGACCGGTTTGATCGAGGTGAGCGAACCGCTTATCCCACCGGCGGCATGGCCCCAGCCCATCTCCTCTGCGTACAACAACTCGGCAGTGCGAGCCACATTCGATCCGACCTCACTCGATTGGTCGGGGTTCGCCCATGATCCACAAGCAATCTTTCACGGGCACGGCGAACAGATTTGTGCTTCCGGTTGTTCGCTGAGCCGCCATCCTACGGGCGTGCTCACCAACAAACGATATCGCGAGTTGCTCAAACAATGCAATACTGGGCCACTGGATGCTGACAATCTGGCTTTCGAAACGCTCTTGTACTTCGGACGGCAGACCCAAGCTCTTGTCGATAC
>CBDUAB010000633.1:0-3724 GCA_965365045.1 uncultured Planctomycetales bacterium | reverse complement strand
AAGACGACGACGACGACTCGCGGCGGCGTGTTACAAGGACTCAAGCGAGCTGTGCTGTCGGGCGAGAGTTTCTTCCAGAATACTTATTGCGCCGAAAACGGCCCGGGCCAAATCACGTTCGCACCCGGCTCGCCCGGAGACATCGCGTCGTATGAACTTGCGGGAAGCGAGCTGCTGTTAGAGAAAGGGGCCTACCTCGCATCAGACGAAGGCGTGAATTGCAATGCCAAATGGGACGGCCTTCGCGGGCTGTTTAATGAAGGCATGTTTGTGCTTCGTGTTACGGGCACGGGTACGGTTTTCTTTCACAGCTACGGCCGTCTGGAAGAAATCCAAGTGGACGGCCAGTACGTCGTCGACAACGGCTTTGCCGTGGCTTGGGAACCGACCTTGCAATACCGCGTTACGCGCGGCAAACGGATTCGATCATTTCTGTTTTCGGACCAGTTGCTGCTTAATTTCGAAGGCTGCGGCCGTGTGTGGGTGCAATCGCGCAGTCCTCGCTCACTCGCGTCATGGGTCTATCCGTTCCGCGCCGTACAACAAAAAACTAACAACGATTGACATAAGTCGCCGCCGTGACCGAAGGTCGAAGACGACGCAGACGTTATCCGAAACGAACGAACCACTCTCGTATCAGCACGTTGGCAATTGTGGGATATTTTGAAAGTGAACGTCTGACGTACACAGAATGAGGTTGCGCTGCAAGACAAGTGCAGCGATCCAAAGATCATTGGTCGGGATGGGCGTGCCGTGTTTTCGAAGGTACAGGTAAAGCTGAGCGTAATGGTTAGCCGTCCCTTCGTCCGGCAGCATTACTTCGACACGCGGCGTGTTAAGAAAACGCTGAAGATTGGCCAGGTTCGTCGACGTCTGGCTGCCCGCTGCGAATCCGGCACGCAGTTCAGCAAGGACAAACAGTGGGAGGTAAATGACGGCCGCCGATCGAACGACTTGGACACACGACGCGTCGCCGCGCATGAAGCTTGTGTAGGCGTTTGTGTCGAGGGCGACCTTCACCGCCACATCCCTTCTTCGTCCAATTGCTCGAAATCGGCGATGACTTCGTCAAACATGGGGTCTTCCTCCCAACTGCCGATCAGAAAATCGAGGTCCGTATGCTCGGTCGGTCCGCTCTGCACGCCGATCGCCTTTTCCAGAGCTTCTATTATGACGGCGTTCAGGCTCTTCTGTTCCTCACCAGCACGTCGCCGCAACTCGCGGTCTATTCGGTCCGGCACCGATCGAATCGTATATTGATTCATAGCCATGAATGCATTGTAGGCACATTGATGCAGGCAGTCAACCCAGTTACATGTGCCGGAGTTGCGGGCCGGGCGTATTCTCAATTCAACGTTGCCGGCCGCACCCTCACGGCCATGGAGCCTCTGGGCAAAATCGGCCCAGACAAGAGAGACGCCGTCCCCAATCTCATCAAGTTTTACCAGGATTGGAACGAAAAGCATGACATCCGCGCGGCAGTCGTGGATGCCCTCGGCGAGATGGTCGACGCCGCGGTCAACGGGACTTCCTCCAATGTAATGGTCTGCCGGGTAATGGGCGCTGAAAGGCTAATCGACAATACAGAATAGATGCTTCTCGCCACGAATGAATAACTCGTTACCGACCGGAGCCGGTGTTGCGTCGACTGTTTCGCCTACGGAATTTGACGCGACGATTTTCAGTTCGTTCGCATCCTCGATAACGACAGTCGTTCCACTGCGACCGGTAAGATAGACGTTTCCGCCAGCCGCAATGGGTGACGCGTAGATCGTTCTGAGTCCCGGAATTCTTTGGGCTGTGTAGTGTGGTTGGCCAGTAGCGGCGTCGACGCAGGAAAGCACTCCGTTCTTGCCTTTGTAAAAGTAGATTCTTCCGGAAGAAAGAAGCAGCGACGCGATGTCGGGCGTATTGCGGTCGATCACCCAGGCCACACTCTTGGAGTCTTCGATGTCGTTGTGACCATCAAGCCGAAAGGCGCCGAGGAACGATCCGCGGAAACCGCTGCCGACGAATACGAGTCCGTTATTGGCAACCGGTGAGGCAACGGGACGATCGGTCTGCCCGCCGCATCGCCAAAGTTCTCTGCCCGTTTCAAGGTCGTACGCTCGGGCACAGTTTTGCCCATTCATAATGATCTGTCTCATACCCTCATGCTGGACAATCAGTGGCGTTGACCAACAGCTCGGCTCGTCACGTTCGGTTTTCCAAATGGTCTCTCCGTTTGACTTGTCCAACGCGTAGAGATAAGACTGGCCTTCATGATCCCAAGGCACAATGATCTTGTCGCCTTCGAGAGTCGGTGAGCTGCCTTCGCCAAAGCTATTCCGCGTGTCCATTTTCCCAAAGTCATCGCGCTTCCATTTCAGCGTGCCATCCAGTGTATAGCAGAATAGTCCGCGAGAACCGAAGTATGCGTAAACATGTTCACCATCGGTACAAGGAGATGCGGAAGCGAATCCGTTGGTGGTGTGAGTCGCCTGATGAGGCGTGGCTTCGGCAGCCGTTTGTTGCCAAAGAATATCACCCCCATTTCGATCGAAACACAGAAGCTTGAATTGCAGCTTGGATATGGCGCGAGGTCCCCCGCCTCTTCCACCGCCACGACGTCTTCGGCCCTGCGGTCGCTCGGCGCTCTGCCGCTGTGAATCTGGACTTTGTGCTTGTTGTTGATTGCCGCCAACGGCTTCAACGGCCGTGACGACGAAGATTTGATCTTCCCAGATTACCGGTGAACCGGAGCCACGCCCGGGAACCGGCACCTTCCATTTGACGTTTTCCGTATCGCTCCACTTTGTTGGCGGGTTGGCGTCGGTGGAAACTCCGTTACCGAAATCGCCGCGCCAATGCCCCCAGTTGCCAGCGCTAACTTGCGAACTAAGAAACAAAAGCGAAAGAACAGAAAGGAGAACCGTCTTGCTCATGTGAGTTCCTCATAGGTAGATGGTCGAAAACTTCGGGTAATTTCTACTTGCCCCAATCTCCATAGGATCAATTCATCAACAACTCGCCCAAAAACGTCGGTCAAGCGAAAATCCCGTCCGCCGTGGCCGTACGTTAAGCGCTCGTGATCGATGCCGAGTTGATACAAGACCGTTGCGTGCAAATCGTGCAAGTGGACTTTGTCGGTTTGGGCGTAATATCCGAATTCGTCCATTTGACCGTAATGTATCCCGGGTCGAAATCCACCCCCCGTAAGGAATACCGTGTAGCCAAATGGATTGTGGTCGCGGCCATTGCCCCCTTGCGATGTGGGTGTGCGTCCGAATTCGCCTCCCCAGATCACGATCGTTTCATCGAGCAGACCACGTGCTTTCAAGTCTTTAATCAAAGCGGCGATCGGTTTATCCACGGCAATTGTTAATGTGCCCCTGCTTCAAATTGCCATGTTGATCCCAGCGGTCAGCCGACACGCGAGGCGAAAAAATCTCAACGAACCGGACGCCACGTTCGACTAACCGCCGGGCCATCAAACATCGGGAATCGAACACAGACGTCATCCCATCGTCGATGCCATACATTTGCCGCTTAGTGTGGACGCATCAATTCCTGTCGTAGGGCAGGTTTTTAACCTGTCTGGACAGGATGAAATCCTGTCATACGGTACCGTACGACACTTAATGATGCGCCAGTCCTTAGTATGCGAAAACAAGTGTTATTCGATTACGATGAATTCATCAAGGTTGAAAAACACATGCGCGATTTCAGTCCACAGATCCTCTTC
>CBDUAB010000632.1:0-3731 GCA_965365045.1 uncultured Planctomycetales bacterium | reverse complement strand
AAGACTGAAGACCGAAGACTGAAGACATTTCTTCACAAGTCCACGACTGTCGTTGCCCGTGAACGTTCGTCACGGGATTGATCAAGACTGCTTGCC
Source organism: uncultured Planctomycetales bacterium (assembly GCA_965365045.1). Classification (GTDB taxonomy): domain Bacteria; phylum Planctomycetota; class Planctomycetia; order Pirellulales; family Pirellulaceae; genus CBDUAB01. The sequence goes on along the minus strand of CBDUAB010000632.1, from coordinate 3,635 downwards.
CCTCTTTTTAAGAGCACCATTGCCCTCGACAACGGCCGCCATCCTGATTGTTTATCATGAAAGTCTTCGGTCTTCAGTCTTCGGTCTTAGCCCGTATTCACAACCCGCGTTCCAGAATCGAAAACGGTCAATAAACAAAAATGCGTCACCGCTGTTTAAACGTTGAACGTCTCGAGGATCGTCGACTGTTAGCCGTGCGATTTGCGGTCATTGGCGATTGGGGTTCCAGTTCGATCAACGCCGATTACGTGGCGAACATGATCAAGCACGAGGACTGGGACGTCGATTTGATCCTCACCACGGGCGACAATAATTACGGCCAGATCGACTTGGGGCATAGCAACTGGGAGTCGCTCGTTGGCGCTCGTTATGGAGCGTTTATTCAACGACGTTCCGACGGCAAGTACCAACTGCAGACGAGTGACGTGCAGCGGTTCTTTCCAACGGTGGGGAACCATGACAGCACCGCGGACGGCACCGGCCAAACTGGCCTGAGCGGCGGTATCATTCCCGGGTACATTGATTACTTTGTGACGAACCCCAGCGCCGGCGATCGTCTAGGCCCGGGAAACGGCCGGCACCTCGAGACCGAAAGCTTCTACGATTACCGCTGGGGTCCCATTCATTTTTTTGCCGTGGACAGTGATCACGCGCGAGTTGATGCTGCCTCCATGGCCGCGCAACAAAGCTGGCTGCAAACGACGATGGCCGCTTCCGATGCGACGTGGAAGTTCGTCTATTTTCATCATTCGCCATATTCATCGAGTGCGGTGCATGGTGATGATCCGGCAATGCAATGGGATTTCGCGGCCTGGGGCGCGGACGCTGTTTTGAGCGGACACGATCACATCTACGAACGGATCATCGGGCCGCAAGATGGATTGCCTTATTTTGTAAGTGGCCTCGGTGGCCGGCAATTCTACCCGCTGGGAATTCCTACAGCGGGCAGCCAGTTTCGTTACAGCGGGAACTATGGAGCAATGCGTGTAACGGTTGATGGGGACGAGGCGTCATTTGAGTTTCTGTCCATCGACGATGGCGCCAATGGACACAATGGCGGGAAACTAATAGATACTTTTGCGGTCACGCACGATACGGGCGAAGTGATCGATCCACCAACCGTCCTGGAAGTGGTCCGGAACGACGGCGAATTGGCACCGACGGAGTTGGACTCGCTGGCATTCGTGTTCAGCAAGGATGTGACGTCGTCGCTCAATCAGAATGATCTTTCCATTTCCAATGCGCACACCAACACGACTATCTTGATTGGCGCGAACAGCCTAAACCCGACACAGGCTCGCTGGGATTTCTCGATTGTATCGCTGGCGGCCGGCTTTTATCGGGTGACGCTGAATGCACAGGGAATTGCCGATGCCCAGGGCAACTTGCTTGACGGCAACGGCGATGGCTTATCTGGCGATTCTTGGGAAGGATTGTTTCTCGTTGCGTTGCCGGGCGACGCCAATTTGAACGGCGCTATCGACGGCACCGATTATGGATTATGGATGAAAGACGCCGCCGTGGTCGATTGGGGACACGGCGATTTCAATCAAGACGGTGCCGTAAATGAGATCGACTATGGGTTGTGGGAGAGCAACAAGTTCACGGATTTGCGCATTCCTGGGCCAATAAGTGATCGCGTCCCGCGGGCCCCAATTTCCACCATAATGGCATTGCCGGAGGCGACGATGCCCCCCGGTGAGTTGAGTTTTTTCGCGGGTTTGACCTCCTTTCAAGCGGAAAAGGTCTGGGGAGAACCGTTACGTCGATTCGTGAGGGACGTACCCAGGCTCGAGGCTGTTGTGTCCAGCTTGCCGAACCCACGCCGTTCCTGGAGTGCACGGCACGGCAAGATTGCAGTCGATTCTGCCCCTGCGGACGTAGATCAAATCTTTGCCGACGAACTTGCCGAAATACTGCTCGTCGACGAAGGGGAGCTTCACCCGCCTCCGCTGAATCTCGGATGATTCTCCGACGGAGCCATCAACCTCGTCAGCGAGTAGTCGAGAAACTCCGATGAGCCCGGCAACGAATTCTCAATCTGGATCCAACTATCGATTTCGAAGTCCCAATAGCGACGCGTTCCACCGGTTTCGTTGTGCTGTTCGTCCACATCCCACAGGATTTCCCAACGTCCGGTCAGCTGGAGTGGGCGGCCACTTTCAAAATCGGGGAGCACCAGCCCGGCACGCGGATGTACGGCGAAGTTTCCGAGCGTGTTAAACATGCCATTTCCAGCATAGTCAGGAATTCGGAGTCGAGTTGAGTTGACGATCTGAATGAATCCTGGATTTCCGCCGCGATGTGACGCATCAACATCACTTGACGGATGCTCGCTCACGACGAATAGTGTGTCTGCGTCGGCAATCCATTGCTGTTGCTGGTCGCTCAAGACCGTACCGCCTGCCGACTCTGATTGCAAGTTTGGGTCTTCGGTCGCCGGTCGATAGTTACGTCGCTGGATGTATTGCGGGCAGTTGGGGTACGCCTGTTCGACATCGACGTGGAGTTGGTTATCCGTTGGGAATTTAGCTCGACCGTTTACACGCAGCCTTGCACGACTCCGCGGATCGATCACCAAGATGCCGATGCGAGCGTCACCGGCTAGGTTTCGCCACCGTGGATCGTCGTCGATGCGTACTGTCTGCGACAGATCGACTTCGAGACTGTGCGGCTCCGCGGTCATGAAACCTGTGTTGCCTACGACGATCGACGCCCAGAGATTCTGCCGCTCGTCAACGCTACCGATGACGACAAACGGTTGCTTTTTCACGAACTTGATCGCGCCGGGAATGATCGAGTCCGCAATCATACGGCCGCTGTTGCGACCTTGCGCCACGGCGCCCGCACGTTGCTGGACAGCAAGTTCGCCTTCGTGAAAGACTTCGTGAATTGTGTTGGTTATGGACATGACTGTATCCTGCTTGACGCCTTGATCATAACTCCGGCAAATGCTGTGAGCGAAAACACACTAGCCCGACGCGCAAGCGAGGGACACTACGGTAAAGGCCAACATGCATGTCTTTTGGTAGTGTCCCTCGCTTGCGCGTCGGGCTAGTTTATCTAGCACTGGCCGGAGTTATGATCAATGTCTCTGCTTGACGCCGCGCATTACCCCTCTCCCCAAACGACGAGGAGAGGGAACGCCATGCGCGGACTAAAAGATGAGTACGTTCCGGCCTTCACCGACCAATGCAGCCAGGCTGGGCAGTCCGGTCGTGCCTGGAACGGGATTGTCGGTAATCAAGTCGAAGCCGTGCTGGAAACGATGGTCGACGCTTTGGTTGACAGTTCTGCCTTTTACGTGGGAGGTCAAGTGAGACGGTTCGATCGAAGCGCGTACGAACGACGATCCTACGGCGTTCAACATGTAGCAGGCGACCAACCCCAATGCGCGCGATTTTCGGCTCGACACGATCGGTGCGGCCTGGACAAGTTCGCCGTTGGCCGACGCCAAGAAGGGCATAGGGTCAGGCCTTGGTTTTTGTTTTTCGAACGATTCGTGACTCGATTGTGCGAAGCTCTTTTTGCAGCTTGGGGGTTCTTGGCAAGGTCCCGGTCAATACGGCGAGTAAGATTACTGACGCTCTCCGGACGGCCCAGCCCCAAGGGAACCGATAGCTCGCGCAGCGTTG
>CBDUAB010000631.1:0-3735 GCA_965365045.1 uncultured Planctomycetales bacterium | reverse complement strand
CCTGCGTGGCGTGATCAAGAGGCTTCCTCACCTGCAGGAATTGGGTGTTAACGCAATCCAGATTATGCCATCCGCTGAGTTTGCGGGCGGCTTCTCGTGGGGTTACAACCCCGCCAATATCTTTGCCATCGAAAGCGATTACGGGGGACCTAATGGACTCAAGGAACTCATTCAAGAAGCCCATCGCCTGGGCATAGCAGTTCTCTTTGACGTGGTCTACAACCACCTAGGACCAAGTGACCTTGACCTGTGGCAATTCGATGGCTGGAGCGAAAACGATAAAGGAGGAATCTACTTTTATTCCGATTGGCGCGCTGAAACTCCCTGGGGACCGCGACCCGACTACGGGCGTCCCGAGGTACGGCAATATCTGCGCGACAACGCGCTGATGTGGCTCGAAGAATATCAGGCGGACGGCCTCCGTTGGGACGCAACCGCTTACATCCGAAACAACAACGGCAACAACAACGATTCGGGTGGCGACATCTCTGACGGCTGGGGCCTGATGTGGTGGGTCAACACCGAAATCAATGACCGCCAGCCGTGGAAGATTAGCATCGCCGAAGACCTTCGAGGCAACGACGCGATTACCGATGATTGGGGCGCTCGGTTCGATTCCCAATGGGATGGCAACTTCGTGCATCCCGTCCGGCACCAGATCATCACTCAAGATGATCGACACCGCAACATGTACGCGCTGCGCGATGCAATTAACCACAGGTATAGCGACAACGCACTAAAGCGAGTCATCTATACCGAGTCACATGACGAGGTGGCCAATGGCAAGGCGCGCGTGCCACAGGAAATCTGGCCTGATCAACCAGACAGTTATTTCTCACGCAAGCGGTCGACACTGGGCGCTGCGGTAGTATTCACTTCGCCGGGTATCCCCATGATCTTCCAGGGACAGGAATTACTGGAGGACGAGTGGTTTCGCGACACGGATCCGATTGACTGGTCCAAGAAGGAGACGTTCCGCGGCATTTTTCACATTTACCGCGACTTGATTCGACTCCGCCGCAACTGGTACGACACGACGCGCGGTCTGCGTGGCCAAAACGTGAACGTATTCCACGTGAACGATCACGATAAGCTGATTGCCTATCATCGCTGGGACCAGGGCGGGCCTCGCGATGACGTTGTTGTTGTCGTGAACATGGCCAATCGGGCCTATGAGAGCTACACGATTGGTTTCCCACGCGAAGGCCAGTGGAAGGTGCGGTTTAACAGCGACTGGCGCGGCTACAGTGACGACTTTGGCGATCAGCCCGGGTATGACACGGTCGCTTCGTCGGGTTACAAGGACGGCCTGCGGTACCACGGAAATATTGGTATCGGCCCGTATAGTGCGCTAATTCTTTCGCAAGATTAGTCGGCGGAGTTTGGCGTGTATTCGTTGGTGCAACTGACGGTTGAAGGACGTGACTGTCGCGTTGATGTTGCGGAGCTGTCGGACGACTGTCCCGTGCTGATTGGGCAAATCCCGCTTGAAAGCTTGGACTTCGTCGTCGATCCCGTCGGACAACGATTGATAGGTAATCCCGAGCATGGCGGCGAACATATGATTGATCTCTTTTAAGATTCATCTCGACCCCTTCCGCCGCTCCAGCGAACTATCTTCCCGTCGGACGTGGGCGTAATACATCGAGCTTTCGCCCAACCGACCTAGCCGACTATCATGTAGTCGCCGGTGTACCCCCGGCGTCGGCTGGCAATCTCCGGAGGTAAGCGATCATGTGGCTTTGGTGGACAGGCGTTGTCGTGTGTGTCGTGCTGTTGGTCGTTGTCTGCTACGATCTTGCCCAACGGCAGCACGCTATTCTGCGCAACTTCCCTATCATCGGTCATTTCCGTTATCTACTTGAAATGATCGGACCCGAACTGAGGCAATACATCGTCACTAGCAATGACGAAGAGCGCCCTTTCAACCGTGATCAGCGCCGTTGGGTCTATGCATCAGCCAAGAAACAGAACAACTACATTGGCTTTGGGTCCGACAACGAGATGGAACAATCGGAAAATTATCTCATCATCAAGCACGATGTATTTCCGCTGAAAGTCCCGATTTCCGGCGATGCAGATTACGATCCTGATTACACGATGCCGTGCGCGAAGATCGTCGGACGTCATCGGCAACGTGCTAAGGCATTTAGACCTGCCTCAGTGATTAATGTTTCCGCCATGAGCTACGGATCGTTAAGCGCGGCGGCCGTCGAGGCGATTAATCGAGGGTGTGCCCTGGCGGGATGTCTGCAGAACACGGGCGAAGGGGGCATCGCGCCGCATCACTTACATGGCGGAGAACTTATCTGGCAAATTGGCACTGGCTATTTTGGCTGTCGTGAAGCTAACGGAAAATTCAGTATGGCGGCATTGCGAGATAATCTGGCTCGCCATCCAACAGTGCGCGCCGTCGAGATCAAACTTAGTCAAGGAGCGAAAGCCGGAGTGGGAGGGATCGTGCCAGCGGCCAAGGTGACCAAGGAGATCAGCCAGATCCGAGGCGTTCCGGTCGGTCAGGACTGCATAAGTCCACCGCTACACTCCGCCTTTGATGGGGCCGACGCGCTGCTGGATTTCGTGGAACAGATTGCTGATGAAACCGGGCTGCCAGTCGGGATCAAATCCGCGGTTGGTAATATGGCGTTCTGGTCAGATTTGGTACGGCTGATGTCTTCCACCGACAGAGCGGTGGACTTCATCACCATTGATGGAGGCGAAGGTGGTAGTGGCGCCGCACCACTTGCCTTTGCGGATCACGTCTCACTTCCTTTCAAGCTCGGCTTCACACGCATGTACCGCCTCTTTGCCGATGAAGGGTGGCACGAAAACGTAGTGTTCATCGGCTCGGCAAAACTCGGGTTTCCGCAGGACGCCTTCTTGGCCTTCGCACTCGGGTGCGACATGATTAACGTGGCCCGCGAAGCCATGTTGGCTATCGGTTGTATTCAGGCGCAACGCTGCCACACAGGCCATTGTCCCACCGGAGTCGCAACACAGAATCGCTGGCTGGTGCGTGGACTCGACCCGACCAGCAAGGCGGCCAGGTTGGCGAATTACGTCGTGACGCTGCGCAAGGAACTCTTGATGTTGAGCCGGACATGCGGCGCTTCGCATCCTGCATTCATAACAGGCCAGCACCTCGAAATCCTCGACAGCCAACTTGGCTCTAAGACGATAGGTGAACTTTTTGGATACCAGGACGGTTATGGACTACCTGGACGTGAGGATTTGAATGCGCTAGAGAGTGAGTTGGGAGGCAAACCGGGTCATGGCAGCTGAGTCGCGCTAAAAACCCGCAACAAGAATGGGCTAGCTGTGATCCTTCTCTGACGAATCAGCGCGACTCCCGTCCGATCTTCCGGATGTTTGCAGGCACTTGTCGAGTTTTTGACGGCTTTCCGACAGCGATTGCCAAGTTTCGACGTCATTGGGATCCTTTTCAATGATCGACTCTCCGACGGCAATCGCACGCTGCAAATGGAGAATCGCTTCTTCCGACCTGTCAAGCTGTGAATGTGTCTCTCCCAACCCGCGACACACGCGCATCAACAAACGTTGATAGGCTCCATCGGGGTGTTTGCCGCAATCCTCGTAGCCAACTCGAATGTGACCGTTTTGCAGCAGGCCACGATTGATTTGCGCCCAGTATTCTTTGGGGCAGCGCGACATACAGGACATCGACCAATTGATGTGATCGGGTTTGTGATGAATCTGATTGAACAATGCCAAATC
>CBDUAB010000630.1:0-3738 GCA_965365045.1 uncultured Planctomycetales bacterium | reverse complement strand
ACCGCTGGCCGAGCCCGGCGCGGTTGGTATGTCGCGAGATCGGCTGGAGCGAATCGGGCAGATGGTACACCGCCAGTTCGCGGAAGACAAATTGGTCGCCGCCGTGACAATGGTGGCTCGCCGCGGCAAGCTGGTACACTTCGAAGCATTCGGTAAGGCCGATGTTGAAGCGGATAAGCCAATGAGAAAGGACGCCATCTTTCGCATTTATTCGATGACCAAACCTATCACGACCGTGGCGGCCATGATGCTGTACGAAGAAGGTAAGTTTCAATTGGGTGATTCCCTGTCAGATTACTTGCCACAATTCGCAGCGGTCGAAGTCTACCGAGACGGCGGAAATGAGTCGCCGCACCGTCCCATAACCGTGCGTGACTTGCTTACTCACAGATCGGGTTTGACATACGGTTTGTTTAGTGGCACGCCTGTCGACAAGCTATACCGTGAATCCAATGTGCTCGATTCGTCCGGCACGCTCAAGGACATGGTCGACAAACTTGCTGCAATACCATTGCTCAATCAGCCGGGTCAAAAATGGCATTACAGCGTTAGTACGGACGTGCTTGGTTACTTGGTCGAAGTTCTCTCTGGGCAGCCGCTCGACGAGTTTTTTCAGCAACGGATCTTTGATCCACTTGCGATGACAGATACTGGTTTTTACGTGCCGATGGGAAAGAAAGATCGTTTTCCGGTCAATTACGTTTGGAATGGCGAGGGGGAACGGCGAGTCGCGGATCATCCGGCGACTAGTCGCTACCTTAAGAAGCCAACATTTCATTCGGGCGGCGGGGGACTCGTATCCACCACGGTGGATTACATGCGATTCTGCCAGATGCTGCTGAGTGGCGGCCAACTTGACGGCGTGCGATTGCTCAGCCCCAAGACAGTCGAGATCATGACCATGAATCATTTGGACGATGCACAGACACCCAACGGAGGTGTTACGTTGGGTAACGGCGCCGGGTTTGGACTGGGGTTCCGTGTCGTTACGGATGTACCACGCAACGAACGTACGGTTTCGACTGGCACATACGGTTGGGGCGGCATGGCGTCGACAATGTTTTTTATTGATCCACATGAAGAACTTATCGGTATCATCATGTCGCAAAAGCTGCCTACGTATCTGCGAATTCGCGACGAGTTTCAGGCTGCCGTGTATCAAAGTATCACCGAGCTGAGCGGTAGCTAGCGTAGAATGTCCACGACGACAAAACCACCCGACGATGCCAAAGCCCAACGCATATTGACCGGCGCGGAATACATCGAAAGTCTGCGTGGTCGTGGACTCAAGGTGCACCTGTTTGGTGAGCTTGTCGACGAGCCAGTCGACCATCCGCTGATTCGGCCGTCCATCAACGCGGTGGCGGAAACGTACGACTTAGCGAACCGCGAGCCCGATCTGGCAACCGCCGTATCGCCACTTACCGGTGAACGTATCAATAGGTTCTTGCATATTGCGGCCAGCCCACAAGATCTGGTCATGCAAAACAAAATGCAGCGAAAACTTGGACAGCTGACTGGCACGTGTTTTCAGCGCTGCGTCGGTATGGACGCTTTTAATGCGTTACACTCGGTCACCTACGAGATTGACCAACAACACGGAACGAATTATCACCATCGATTTCTTACTTTCCTCACCGAGATGCACCGCCGCAATTTGGTAATTGGTGGAGCGATGACTGACGTCAAGGGGGATCGCAGCCTTCCGCCGCATCAGCAACAGGACCTTGATCTCTACCTGCGCATCGTACGTCGAACGGACGATGGTGTTTGGATACGCGGCGCCAAAGCCCATCAAACTGGATGCATCAATTCTCATTGGTTGGTCGTCATGCCGACGCTGCGCCTTGGTCCCGAAGATTGTGACTTTGCCATCGTCGGGGCTCTTCCCGTTGATGCTGCCGGCATCACATATATTTATGGACGGCAGTCCTGCGATACGCGCAGCATGGAGGACGGTGACGTCGATGTGGGTAATGCCCGCTATGGTGGCCAAGAAGCCATGGTCGTTTTTGATGACGTGTTCATTCCGAATGAACTTCTTTTCATGGATGGCGAGTATGAGTTTGCGGCGATGCTGGTGGAGCGATTCACGTGCTACCATCGTCGCAGCTACGTCTGCAAAAGCGGTGTCGGAGACGTACTAATCGGTGCGGCGGCGGCGATCGCGGATTACAACGGCGTAGAGAAAGCGTCGCATATTCGCGACAAGCTCGTCGAGATGACGCATTTGAACGAAACGGTTTACGGAACGGGTATCGCATCCAGTTGGCAAGCGAGTGAGACCGCGAGTGGCTGTTACATCAACGACGACGTGCTGGCCAACGTTTGCAAACACCATGTGACGAAAATTCCCTATGAGATCGCTCGCCTCGCGCAAGACCTGGCCGGCGGCCTTGTAGTGACGTTGCCGTCGGAACAAGACATGCGTAATCCCGTTACGGGCCCGCTGCTGGAAAAATATCTCAAAGGCCGGGCAGACGTCAGCACGGAAGACCGAATCAGAATCCTGCGGCTGATCGAGAACATGACGCTCGGTCGCAATGCTGTCGGATACTTGACCGAATCGCTACATGGAGCTGGATCACCTCAAGCACAACGGATTCAGATTGCGCGTGAGATGCAGATTGAGTTCAAGAAGCGTTTGGCAAAGGTCCTAGCGGGCATCGAGGGTCCAGCACGCGAACAAGTCGTCGACGACTTGTCGGGCTATTTTGCCCGTGTCTTTGCGACAGTATCGCCGGAAACATCAGAGTAGCGCGCAAGTCCTGGCGGAGTTCTCAAACTTGACTCGTGGCGAACAAAGAAGTCGAAACCTGCGATATCCGTTGGCCTTGTTGGCGTTGCTAATTCTATTGTGCTTGCTGCTTGTGAGTGCGGTGGTCTTCGGTGTGAACACAGCACAGTCGAGCGAGCCACATCCCCGCTTCCCGACAATGGACGTCGCCGCGAACCAAGCCGCGCACGATGCGTCCCGGCCAATACTTGGATGGGCGGTGGGCTCAATAATGATTCTTATTTTCTCGACGTGTCTGTGCATTGGAGTCGAAGGTGTGCAACATCGCCGATTGTTGCGCCTATTGATCGGCCTGGCGACGATCGCTTATCTCGCCGTCTTTCTAGCCATGTTAATGTCATGGCGTTCGTCGGCCGTGCTGCCGACGACAGAATTGTGGGGGCCTTTTCCCTCGCCCACAACTTGGATGGTTTTTGGTTTGTGGAGCGTGCCTCTGTTGTTTGCCCTCATTTACGTTGTCGGCTTTCGGCATTGGTATGGAGATGACGACGATGAGTAATCAGAATCACACGTTGGGGTATACTGCGTGATGGAGGCATTTCGTCCCCAAATCATCGTCGCCTGTGTGGCCGTCTACTTTCTGGTTTGCATCGTTGTCGGGCTGTGGGCGATGCGGCGCACGCATTCATCTCGCGACTTTTTTATGGCTGCTCGTGAGTTGGGCACGATCGTGACCGCGGTGGCCGTCTTTTCCAGCACGATGAGCGGATTTGGTTTTGTCGGCGGACCTGGGTTGGTCTACCGCATGGGCGTTAGTTCTTTTTGGATCGTGATCTCGACGGCGATTGGCTACTCCATTTGCTTCTTTCTCCTCGGCCGGCGCTTGCGCGCCATCGCCGTAAAGCACGATGCGATTTCGCTGCCGGACGTCGTTCGGGCGCACTACAGCAGTCCCACGGCCGGCATATTGACGGCGGTTGCCATCTTGCTGGGCGTGATGG
>CBDUAB010000629.1:0-3741 GCA_965365045.1 uncultured Planctomycetales bacterium | reverse complement strand
AAGGCGAGACGGGTTGCGTCATTCTCTTGCTTCGAATGGAGGCAGACGCGACAATTACAGAGGGTGATGGTCACCCATGGGAACGGAGTGCAGTGTTCCTTCCCAATTGCGGACATCACGTCCGCCAGAACTCCGTTGGCGTTGCATGGCTGTCATCTTCGTCCAGGAAGCACGGGAGTAACTATTATGAAACTCGCCCTGCTACTCGAGAAAGCTCGTGGACACTTGTTTAATCTAAGGCCATTGTTGCTCGCGCTCGCGTTGATCTTGTCAGCCAACGATGTGGCGGCGCACGAATTGTCGATTGCTGTACAGATGGGCGATTCGGTCGGTGGCCGAGTGATTACCGGTAGCGATGGCGAGTTGCCGGGACCCAAAATGAACAACCGCGGCGAGTTTGCCTTTAGTGCGGGTTTGGATGGTGTCCAGGCATGGTCTGTACTGACCAACACGGGCAAAGTACTTCTCGAGCCCGGCCAGATCATCGACGGTCATACCACGAACGGCGTCAGTGACGAGAATTTCGCGTTCGGGATCAATGACGCCGGGCAAGTTGTCTTCACTGAGATTGTTGGGCTTGGCGGTACCATCATGCTAGATAACACGCCCGTTGTCAGGCCGGACTCGCAGATTTCGGGCGTCGACATTTCGGGTGTCAGTGCCATCGGAGGAGTTTATTACGATATCCCCATCAATGACCAAGGCCAGATTCTTTTCGAAGCACGCCACGGCCAGAACACGCACGCTTTGTTCACGCTGGACGCACTCATCGCGTCGGTTGGCGATGTTTTCGACACGGGAAATGGTGGTAGTGCGGCTATCCAACGTTTCAATAGCGGCGAGATCAGTAATTCCGGCATGGTCGCTTACTCCGCCGGCCTGGACGACGGCTTGGCGACACCGGAATCCGAATTCTCGGCAATCGTTGTGGATGGAAGCGTGGTCGTGCGAGCGGGAGACGTCCTTTCCGGACGGAGACTATCATACGTCGGCAACGTGTTTGCGATCGACGATAGTGATTCGATAGTTTTCGAAGCTTGGTTTGATACAGGCGAACATGGAGTATTTCGTGGAGATGACCTACTTGCAACCTTACCGGGAGAATTCACGATCGACGGCGAAACATTTGCGGCGCTGCCTGATCATAGAGTGTGGGCATCAGAGAGCGGGCAAATTGTCTTCACGCGTCTAAAGACGGGCACTAGGGACGTCGGTGTTTTTACACCCGACGGTCTCGTGGCGAAGGTCGGCGATGAAGTCGACGGCAAAACCATTTCCCGTATCCATCCCTATGGACACCCGACCATCACGAATCGTGGCGATATCGCGTTCCGGGCTAGTTTCGACGACGGAACGTTTGGCATCGTGATAGCCACGGTACCCGAGCCGGCGAGTATCCATCTGATTCTGCTAGCTGGTTTAGTGGCCCTACAGTGTTTACAGCGTCGTAAGTGCTCTTCGTGATGGCCTCGCTTGGCGGAGAATGAAACTTCACAAGCAAAAACTAGGTGGAACAGGTCCGGCGCCAACAGGGCGTGGCGGCCTGGATCTACAAGTCATGATTCGATTCGTTGACGAATCTTTGCTGACGTTCACAAGAACCAGTTTTCTGCTATTCGGCCTGAGCTGGTTTTTTCGCAATAACGCAGAAACCTGGAATCAACGCGATGGATGATTGGGGACCCCTGGGCGGCGGCATGGGCGGTGACTCACCACCGTTGTGGATCTGGATAGTGGGGCTCACGCTCGTCATGCTCGTAATCGCTGCGGTGCAATCGTGCACTTTTTGAGAGCCCGCTGAAAAAGGAACTGGGTACGAGCGAGAGTGTTTTAGAGCCGGCGTTAACCTACGCGGTTGGTGGAACATCCTTGCGATACCGCTTTGGCTACTATTGCTCACGGGCCTACTTCCGTTGGCAAGCAATACTCTGAAACTCAATCTGATGCGAGTGCTCTCGTTCGCGAATAGTTGAATTAGACGAAGGTGGTTCATGCAAACGTCGATAGCGTGGCGTATTGCGATTCTATTCCTCGCAATTGTCTTGTGCATTAACAGCTCGGCGACGCGACTGTTCGCGTCGACATTGTGGGGGGCGGATTTGAGTGTTGGGGGGGCCCAGCTGACCATCTGGCAAATCGATGTCGATACGGGGGGAGCTTCCCGACTTACAATCCCCGGGAGCGACTCCCGCGCCGGCGTACTGGATTTTGCCTCCGATCCATTTCGAAATCCGTCGGTTGTATGGTCGCTGCACAACACCAATCAAAACGGCTACGAGTTGCTGTCGTTCAACACCCGACAGCAACAGTTGTTGTCGAATGTTCCGCTAGACGACTCGCTAGCGATCCGAGGGTTGGCGATCGACCCAACGACGGGTCTTTTCTACGGGACCTCGGAAACGGCGCTCTATCAGATCGACCCCGCTACTGGCCAAACGGAAATGATCGGAGAAGCCTCGCTGCAAGTCGATCGGGCGCTCGGCTTCGATCTAGAAGGCAACCTTTTCAGTGTGGGCGTGGCTGGGGGCAAACGGGATTGGGCCCTCATTTCGATTAATAAATCGACCGGTGAGACAACGGTGGTCTCGGAGATCGATGCAATTCCGGGTGACATCGCCGTGCGTCCCGAGGACGGTGTGATGTTTGGACTTGGCTTTGGCACCGACCCGGCCCACGACTACAGCCTATATCAAATCAACCTCACGAATGCCGCCGTGACCGACATTGGCCCTTCGGTCGGTCGCCCCGGCGGACTCGCCTTCACTGTTAACGCAATGCTCCCGTGCGATTTTGACGGTGACGACATGTGTCACCTGTCGGACATCGACCGAATGGTGAGCGATATCGAGACGGAAATTAATGATCCAGCCTTGGATTTGACCGGTGATGGCACGGTCGACAGAGATGATCTGGATGAATGGCGTTCCCAAGCAGGGCATGAAAACGGTTTTGCAGAGCCGTACCTAGGTGCCGACGTCAACCTCGACGGTTTTGTCAATGTCGTCGATTTGAATGTGATGGGGCTCAATTGGCTTCAGTCGGGTAAGACCTGGAGTGATGGAAACGTTGTTGTCCAATGTGGCAACTTCGGACAGGTAAACTCCTGTGATTTGATGATGCTGGGGCTCAACTGGCAAAAGTCAATTCGGCCAGCCGCCGCGACCGTTCCCGAGCCAACTGGCCTGTTGTTGGCGTTTGGCATTGGGGCGTACCTAGCTTACGCTTGGAGGACTACGCCAAGGACGAGCCGCCAACATAGCGTGGCCGCTGAGCCCTCGCTACGCTCGGGACGCTCCACGCTGGACCAAGCCGAAAACTCTTTAATACAGTGACACTGATTCAGGCTGGCGTTAGTGGCATCGTCCGCGTCGGCCTACACCTTTCGTTGGGCGAGCGGCAAGACACGTCGCCTGAGGCAAATGTCCGTGATATAATTCGGTGTATGACACTTCAAGAACTTGAAAAGACGATCTCAGACTTACCGCCGGAGGAGCTATCAAAGTTTCGCGAATGGTTTGTTGCATTCGACGCGAAAAATTGGGATCAGCAGCTCGAGGCCGACGTTGCCGCAGGACGGCTTGACGTTGTGGCCGATGAAGCGATTCGGGAACATCAAGCGGGTGAATCAACCGAGTTATGAACCATTTCGCCAGTCGCGGCTTTCGATTCAGCGTACGTGCAATGCTGCTTGTTATTGCGGTGTGTGGCGTTGTGCTCGCTACGATTGGAACACGAATGCAG
>CBDUAB010000628.1:0-3742 GCA_965365045.1 uncultured Planctomycetales bacterium | reverse complement strand
CTCCGACGCAGGAATCGGCATTCTCGTTTTGTGCAGTTTTCTACCGAGGTGGAAATCACCGACGCGCGCATCGCTCCAAGTTTAGCCGCAGCGGCTGATGCAACTTCAGCGAATTCGATTCTCGGTGAATTGATGGCGGTGGCGCGACCGCCGCGCTTTCGCACGTCGAGTTATCCGATACGAGCACTTGAGGTGGTCGATGTCCGGACGCAACCGTGGGGGCCGACAGCGTCAGGCGAACACCATGGGGAAGTAGATCTTGACAAACCTCAAGTCGCTTCGGTCGATGTGGCCGAACGCAGTTGGGAAGGCCCAAAAACCGGCGCGACCCACGCGTTTGGCGCAATTGATGCAACCTGCGCATCGCCATCTGTGCCAATATAGATCGACCGGGAATCGATTTACGAGCAACTTTGCAGACAACTCGACGGATCATCCGGCGTAATGCCCCGACCGATCGGAGATCGAAAGCGGAGGACCAAGTCGGTCGGAATACACCGATAATCCGTTACTCCAATACAGTTCATTGGTAATCGGCCGATTCACGTACTTGTCAGGTTCCCCACGATCAAACGAGATCATCTTTCCGCCAAATAGCGACATAGATGCCGGTTCTTGATACGATGACTTGAGAATCGGCATTGGCCGATGGATGTCATTGGTGGGCCATGGACATGGCGACGAAAGGACAAACAATGCGGCAATTTGTTTTGCTTCTCGCGATGGTGATATTCGCTAACATGGCGAGTCCGGTTCGATCTAGCGACCTCTTGTCGACGTCCGCGTGGCGATTCTTGTATGTTGACTACAATGGGGACGCTGTCGAGCAAGCACTAACCGATGCAGGATTCTTCGAAAACTGGATGTTGCCAGAATACGACGAAGCTGACGTTGCTTCGTATCAGTGGCAAGATGGAACTGCACCGATAGGATATGGGATCTTTCTCGACACGGAACTGCTCAACACAATTCTACCGTCGACAGTGGACAACAAAGGGCTGTTCCTGCGTGGCACTTTTGATGTGCCTCCGGACAGTACGGGCAGTTTTCAGTTTGACCTACGCACGATTGGCGAACGCGCTACCGTTTTTTTTAATGGCGAAGAGGTTTCGAGCGAAGTCAATCCTGTGGCCGAGCCAAAAGACACAAGCCTCACATTTGATGTTCTATTTCCCGGTACGCATACGCTGGCCGTTGCAGTTGAAAGTTTGTTCGATCATGCGATGTTTGATGCAAGGTTAACCTCGCTGCAAGCGATGGAACGAACTTTTGTAAACAACCAATTTAGCCGCTGGAGTTTCGCGGAAAATTGGGTACCCGTGGGCGTGCCAGAGCCGAACGATATTGTTGTGATTCCGGCGGATCAGCTTTTAAGAATAGATCGGCCCTCGGTTTCGGTTGGAGGTCTACGACTTGGTCCGAATGCAGTTCTCGACAATGACTGGGACATGTTCCGTCCTACGGTCTTTCCTACGATCATTTTGAATGGGCCAAACGCCATTGTGTCGAGCGAGGGCTCCAACCGATTCCGAGAACTGATGTTGGACGTCAGAAGCGATATCGTTGTTGAGGTATTGCCCGATGGCATCCTTCATTTCGAAGAACTTGTTCAATTGAATGAATTCGAGTTGTCTACCAACGGCAACGTGATTCTAAACAACATCCAAGGAACAGGGGCAGTTAACGTTCTGGCAGGTGACTTGCGCATAAGCGGTGAAGTTGGAGCCCTGCAAACACCGGTCGACTCGACTGTTTTTTTGGATCAACTGATACCGGTTCGAGACCCATGGCAGGGTTCCATCAGGTCTAGTTTGCTCCCAGAACTCAATGTACAAGGCGATGCGTCAATCGGGTCGGCACGTCTCGGATTGTTTCGTAGGTCAAACGGTTCTATCGGTACTTTGTCCACTGCGCACTCTCGAATCGCCGGCGAGGGGGGGGACTTGGTCGTCGAATCTTTCGAGTTAGATTCGGTATCGGAGTTAGTCGTTCGCGGGCAGGAGTTTCGATTTTTTCCAGGTTGGAACTCCGTCAGTATCACGACTTGGTCGGTTCCGAGCATTGACGGTGTCGAATGGGACACCAGCGATATGGACCGTGGCATACTCCGCGCAGTTGATAACTCGGAGGCTCCCGCCTGCGACGCAAACTTGGATGGTGTTTGTGACGTCATCGATCTCGATCTCCTGGGTAGCGTGATTTTTAATCGGGGCTACAGTACTTCGATGGATATGAACGACGACGGGGTGCTTGATTTGTTGGATCGAGATCGTTGGCTGGCCGAGGTCGGCATCGCTGAGATCGGGGTGCCGTTTCTTCCCGGTGATGCAAACCTGGATGGGTTCATCGATACCCGGGACTTGAATCCTGTCGGCTTTTCATGGCAGCAATGCAGCGGAATTGGTTGGGACTGGGGAGACTATGACTTTGACGACTGCGTGACGGCACTAGATCTAAACTACGTGGGCGTGAATTGGCAGCATGGGCATGTGGCAAACAATGCGGCTCCGGAACCGGGCGGTTGGCTGTTGGCCTGTTTTGCCGCTTGCTTTCTTTGGCGCAAATCGGCTACTACGTTTTTCGACGTCTCCAAACGATAAGATGGCGGCTGCCTGATCTGCTGAGGTTGGACAAACCGACGCGAGCTCGTTGTTGCGCACAAGCTCAGAGGTGCAAATCACCTCCGCAGGAATCGGTGAGTGGGTTGCGCGCGTCGGTCGCCCCCTCCTCAGCAGGAATCGGTAAGGCGAAGTGGTGCGTTGGAAGCACATGTCGAATCGAAATTGAAATGTAGTCATCTCGACGACAAAATCTAGTGAGCCTCGCATCTTGCAACGGCTCAAAACTGCACTCGGTCCGACACACCGAACGCAATTGTGCGAATGGTTTCGCCGCAGAGGTTGCATCGCCCGCCCGCAGGAAATAAATGTCGTTCACCGCAGCGGTCGAATCCATCGACCGCAGTTCGGAGTGGTGAATAGTGTAGTCCAACTGATGACGCAGAGGGGTAACTCTTCCCGTCCTGCAAATGTTCTCGCTCGGGACTCAGGGCGAACCGTCCAAACGCTGAAGCCGCATGGTGTTAAGTGCCTCAGGACAAAAAGAATCCTGAGTCACGAACGCAATTGGGCGAGACGGCCAATGAGGGCGTGTCT
The DNA here is from genome assembly GCA_965365045.1 of uncultured Planctomycetales bacterium. Lineage (GTDB taxonomy): Bacteria > Planctomycetota > Planctomycetia > Pirellulales > Pirellulaceae > CBDUAB01. The sequence goes on along the minus strand of CBDUAB010000628.1, from coordinate 587 downwards.
CGGTCAGTTAGCGCGACCACGCTTGGCCCATTTTTCGACAACACCGACGCAGATTGGCGATCTGCGTTTTCTTGGCGAGAGGAATCATCTGGGACAAGGCGTCGCATTCCGTAAAGTCAACGCAGGGTCGACTCGAATTACTGTCCGGTGAATACTTCGGCGATCGCTTGTTGCTGCTGGTCGGGAATCAGATGGCGGTAACGTTTCACCATTTCCTCAGTTTGATGTCCCACCCAAGCGTTAATGATTCGTTGATCGACTCCTGCTGCAGCACAGTTCGAACAGAAGGAATGACGAAAGACGTGCCAGCCGCGAGCCTTTGACCACTTGGTTCCTGCAAGCGCACGCTTGAAATGGTCGTGAGCTTCGTCACGAGACAGCGCTGAACTTTCTTCCCTCGTTTTCTTGGATCGTTCTACGTTTACTCCAAGTGTAAATGTGAACGAACCGCCTGGGTGACTCTGCAACCATTCACGAAGCACCTTTCGCAGCAATGGTGAAAGTGGTACGGAACGCGTCGTAAGTCGCCCCCGTACTCGCTTTTTCTCACGAATCGTTACGTTCCCGGCGGTAAAGTCGATGTCGTC
>CBDUAB010000627.1:0-3743 GCA_965365045.1 uncultured Planctomycetales bacterium | reverse complement strand
TCCAGCGGCTTGCGGACGAATTCGACGGCGCCGTTATCTAGTGCCTGCGCACGTGCCTGTTCGTCTTCGTAGACGGTCACAAAAACTATCGGTAAACTTTTGTCGGCTGCGAGAAGGTCACACTGAAGCTGTAAACCGCTACGGCCCGGCAAATGCACATCTAGGATCAGGCAGTGGGTTTGGTCGGCGCCGACGGCCTCGAGGAACGCTTCCGCGGATGCAAACGAAGCGACCCGGTAACCTGCCGATTTGCAGAGCCGGCACAGCGCACGCCGCACCGACGCATCGTCGTCCACTATGGAAATATGGGGGGGCTGGTCCATGTTCTCGTTTGCTCTCGGCGCGTCGCACATCGCCATCAATCTCGAAGAATAAGCTCACTTCCCCGAGTGTGGTATTAGACTTTGGTGTAATTCATCAGGAATCTGGCATTACGAATCCGGCCTAGCGACGCCGGATCGTTCGCAAAGCCGCACCAGCTGGGCCACCGAATCGACTCCGGTTTTTTCCATCACCCGGCCGCGATGCACCTTGACGGTGTGTTCGGTGATTCCGAGCCGGCTGGCGATCTGTTTGTTGAGGAGACCGCTGATGACCAAGGTCATGACTTCGGATTCGCGTTTCGAAAGCGAATCGACTCGCTGGCGAAAATCGCTCAGGGTGGCCGTCTCGTGTCGCTTACGCGCATTCCGCTCAATCGCCTGGTGAACGGTCTGAACGAGCTGCTGCTCGTCGACTGGTTTGGGTAAGAAGTCAACAGCCCCGGAACGCATCGCCTTGACGGTCATCGGGATGTCGCCGTGCCCGGTCATGAACACGATCGGCAGATCGACTTGGTGAGCGACCAGTTCTTCCTGCAACTCGAGGCCGGTCAGCCCTGGCATTTGCACATCGAGGATCAGGCAGCCCGGAACGTCTTTCTGGCGGCAATCCAGAAACTCGCGGGCGGTGCTGAAAGTCGCGACCTCCAGTCCCAGCGATTTGAACATTCGCGTCATGGCTTTTCGCACCGAGACATCGTCATCCACGACATAGACAATAGCGCCGGTTGCCGTCACGTCATCTGTCATCATTGGCCATTTCGTTGCTAATGGGCAAACTGAAGCGGAATGTCGCACCGCGATCGACATTGGAAGTGGCCCAAATGCGTCCGCCGTGCGCCTTGATGATCGTGCGGTTAATCGCCAATCCCATACCGATGCCATTTGGTTTAGTGGTAAAAAACGGTTCGAAGATCCGATCCGCTTGTGTGTCATTCAGGCCCACACCAGAGTCCCTTACAGCCAGTTCGATGGAGCCGTTGTCCGTCGATGTGGTTAACAATAGCTCACGCGCTGCACGGTCGCCATGACTCATGGCCTGTGCGCCATTGATGATCAAATTTAGTATGACCTGTTGCAGTTCGATTTGATCACCTTGGACCTTTGGAAGAGCATTGGCCAGCTCGCTGCGGACGGTGAGACCACGTTTGCGCAGCTCCGGACGAACGAGCTTGATCACTTCGCTGGCTACTTCGTTCAGGTCAACGCGTTTTTTTGGGTGATCTTCTTTGCGTACCAGCGAACGAATGTGATCGATAATGTCCGAGGCTCGGTTGCCGTCGCTCGCGATATCACTCAGTGCTTCGCGGATTTCTGGCAGATCAGGCTGTTCTTGATCCAACATTCGTGTAGCTGTCTGAGCGTTGCTGACGATCGCGAATAGCGGTTGCTTGACTTCATGCGCGATCGATGTTGTCAACTCGCCCATGCTGGCGGCGCGGGACACACGCGCGAGTTCTTCGAGGTGGCGGCGGGATGCTGTTTCCGCGCGCTCACGTTCAGCGATTTCACGCTGGAGCGCCGCATTGGCGCTGCGGATTCTCCGAGTCCGGTAGCGGGAGTACAAGACGCACAAGCCAATGGCTGCCAGGCAAGCGGCCGCACGAAACAAGCCCGTTTCCCACCAACGCGGTCTAACCGTGAAGGGGACTGACACTCCTTCTTCATTCCAAACGCCGTCTCCATTGGCGGCGATCACGCGAAACCGATACTCGCCAGGCCCGAGGTCCGTATAGTAGGCGGCCCGTTCTTCGCCGGCGTCAATCCAGTCCTGGTCGTAGCCATCGAGCCGGTATTTGACCTGAGCAAGTTTTGGATTTGAAAACGTCGGCGCGGCAAATTCGATCGCCAGCCGCTTAGGACCCGAGCGAAAGTCGAATTGGTCTACTGTGATTAGCGGCTTGCCGTCGACTTTGACTCTCTCGATGTGCACAATTGGCGGAACACGATTTGTCGGCAATGAATCAGGAGCCACCCGAATGACGCCACGGTTCCCGGCAATCCAGATGGTCCCGTCTTTTCCCAAACAGCCCTTCGGGTAGTGTTTCGATACCGGCACGCCTGCGGCCTGTTCGACGCGATAACTGGTAACTTTGGCGCGGCGGCCAGCCGCCACGTCATCCAATTCGGAAATACGGACATAAAAGAAACCGTCCCGTCCTCCCAGCCAAAGGTTGCCGCGACGATCCACAACCATGCGATCGATGTAATCAGCTGCCAAGCCGTCTTCTGAGGTGAAGACGTCGAACTGCCCCGATTCCCACCGTACGATTCCGCCTGAGGTTCCAAGCCAAAGCGTTTTTTCTTTCGTCGCGTAGTGGCAGACAAAATGAGAACTGTTCAAGCGATCTAACGCCGGATCGATGACCTGCTGGATTTGGTCATCGCGGTAACAATAGAGTCCGTACTCGTGGCCGATCCATAGTTCGCTATCGGAATATTCGTAGAACCAGCAGATTTTCCCGTGGTTCAATGCGTCCAGTCCGCGGAGAGTGCCGTCTTGCAGGGCATATCCACCACCGCTACTGAGTGCGTACCATAGAACGCCGGCTGAGTCTTCAAAGGCAGATGAGATGCTCATTCGGGCCGTATCCGCCGGCGTAGCGTCCGTTGAGAGGCCCGTGCCTGACCATCTAGATCGGAAGAGCGTCGTGTAGGGAAAGAGTGTAGATCTCGGTCCTTGGGCAATGGTCTGGACTCTCACGTCGGGCAGTCCGTCAGCCGTGCCATAATCCGTGATCACGCCATCGCGAAGACGGTGTAACCCGGAAGTGGAACCAAACCACATCGTTCCGTCTGGATTCTCGTGGACGCAGTTGACGCGGTATTCTGAGAGAATTGTCGTTGACTTACCAATCTCGTACCGGTGGAGTCCTCGATTGCCATAGTACCCAGCCCAGAGTCCGCCCTCTTGGTCCTCCATGAGGCAACTTGCAAGCTCATCACTTAGCAACTTCTCGAACCCTTGGCCGCCTACCGAACGCTGTAGGCCATAGCGAGTGGCCACATACAGTTCGCCGTTAGATGTTTGTAGCATGTCGTAAATCTGTTGTCGGCCAACTTCCGATCCACGGTCGCTGATCTGGCCATCCTTGATGTACAGCAGGCCTTGATTGGTACCGGCCCATACACCACCGTTGTCGTCAGCCAGAAGGACATTGACGCCGGCGGCTTGAATTCCGCCGCTTGCCTCTGACGGTGCTGGCAACCCATCATTGGCAATTCGTTGAAATCCTGTGCCCTCACTCTGGTAAACACCGGAATCTGATCCGAGCCACAGCGCGCCCTTCCCGTCCTCACAAATCGCTTTTACGTGAATTGGCGCATGTTTCTCTACTTTGAACTCATGGCCTGGGGCCCGCGACCATGTTTCTTCCCGCGTGCCTAGCCAGAGCTTGTCGGTACGGTCTTCCCAGATTGCAT
>CBDUAB010000626.1:0-3744 GCA_965365045.1 uncultured Planctomycetales bacterium | reverse complement strand
GGCGGCGAGACGGGGGAAAGGGCGTGGAGTGGTTAGGAGTGTCTGTGGTAGCTATCAACCTGATTCACCCATGAGACAAGCTCGCGGGGGTCTTTGTCACGAACTCAAACAGTCGAATTAGAAAACCATGGAAAACAAAGTCAAGCTATAGTGATCGGGTAAACTTTTCCGATATTACGCATTGAGCGATCCTTGCGGCCCAGCCTGCACGCAGGGCTAGCGGTTTCGGACCTTATTGACTCGCGTTTTTGGCGCACAACATTTGAGTCCAAAAGTGAACCATCGAACCAAGCTTACATGCATTGCTGCGTTATTGCTAACGACTACGTTGGCGTCGGCGCAGCAAGACAATGGAACGGTTACCAAGGCCTACTCCATCCAGCGCCAATCCGTCAAACAGGTTGCGGACGAATTGCAAGAGGCCCTAGGTGGTAGCGCGGCCGTAACGGCCGACGAGAGCCATGGTCGAATCATCGTGATCGCGCCGCAGGGCGTACACGATCAACTCGAAAAGGCCCTCACCGGCGCGGCGCCGCCAGCCCCTGCCGCTACTACAGCGACCCCCACGACGAAAACGATCACACTTCAACACGTTGCTCCCCAAACGGTTGGTCAAACGATTCAGCGTTTATTCAACGGCCGGGCACCTGCCCAGGCTTCTCCCGATGGAAACCAATTGACGATCACGGTACCCAACGGCAACGGCCCGCCGGTCCAGTTCGCCATTGACTACCCAAACAAGCAAGTGACGATCAGTGCGCCTCCGCCGGCCGTGGCCGCTTGGACACGCTTGATCATGGCTATCGACCGGCCGATTACGAATAATAATGAAAGTACGCAGTTGGTTTCCCTATCGGGCAAGCGTTCGCGGGCAGTGCAACGGGCAATGAAACTAATAGAGCTGCGTAACCTAGGACGACCGGCGACCGCGGGCCAGCCCCAACGTCGCGATATCGTACAGTGGGAACAAGGCCGGCCGGCGCCGACACGCCCTCCCAACGTCCAAATCGCGCAGAACCAACCCGGAGCGGTGCCTCAAACAGCGCAAGCGCCTCCCGGCGATGCAGGCGCCGACACTGCCGTCCAGGAAGGATTGCTGGGGCCGGTGCAGATTGAGTACTTGGAAGGCTTGGATGTCATCGTGCTGCGCGGTAACAAGCGCGACGTGGAACGCGTGCAGGCCATTATCGATGAGATTGAAAAGCTGGCCGTGGTGACTGAACCCGTAATCGAAGTGCTCGATCTGCTCCACGTCGACAGCCAAGCGATGGCCGACTTAGTCATACCGCTTTATGAAGAAGTACTCTCGCCACGACAGGGACAAGTCAGCATTACCGCGCTAGTTCAACCAAATGCGCTGCTCTTGGTGGGGCGAGCTGAAAGCGTACGCGTGGTCAGCACGTTGGTCACAAAACTTGACCAACCGACGGCTCCGGACGCTCAATTCCATGTATTTCGATTGAAGTACCTGAGTGCCACGGAGGCTGAGGCGACCATCACGGAGTTCTACGAAGAGCGTGGCGGATTGGGCGCACGCGTACGAGTTACGTCCGACTTTCGCAGTAACTCGGTCATCGTTCAGGCGAGCCCGCGTGATGCGGCGGAGGTCGGCAAACTGATGGCGCAGATGGACGTTGAGGAAAGCTCAGCCGTCGACACGGTACGCGTGTTTCGTTTAAGATTTTCACTGGCCGATGAACTCGCGCCGGTGCTGCAACAAGCGCTGCGAGGCGACCAGTTACAGCTCGGCGGACAGGGCGGCTTACAAGGTGGTGGCGGTTTTCAGGGCGGTGGCGGCCTTCAGGGTCGTGGCGGTGCCGGCGGAATTGGTGGAACGTCAGGGCAGCAGACAGCGCCACGGTCCAGCGGTCTATCGTTCACGACGGTTGACTCTCGGGGAAAAAGACAACTCCGCTCAGGCGTGCTGAGTGGAGTCATTGTCACGGCGGACACACAATCCAATACGCTGATTGTCCGCGGTCCGGAAAAGGGCATGCCGCTGATCGAGGCCTTGATTCAAGAGCTTGATGAACTGCCATCCGAAGACGCCGAAATCAAGGTCTTTACGATCGTCAACGGCGATGCCCTGCTGTTGTCTGACGTTTTGAACGGGTTGTTCGGCAATCAAATCACGACTGGTGGCGGCGGTTTTCAACAGCAGGGAAATCAAAACGCGGGCCTCGGTGAGAGCCCGCTCGTCCCGTTGCGGTTTTCGGTCGACGAGCGCACCAACAGCATCGTCGCCTCGGGCTCAATTGCCGACTTGCGCGTCGTCGAGGCGATCTTGCTACGGTTGGACGAAGACGACGTGCGACAACGCCAGAGTGTCGTTTTTCGTTTACGCTACGCACCGGCCATCGATGTGGCCAATGCAATCAATGATTTCTTACGCAGCGAACGTCAAATCCAGGAAGTCGCTCCCAACACGTTGAGCCCGTTTCAACAGATCGAGCGCGAAGTGATCGTGGTACCGGAACCGGTCAGCAATAGCCTGATCGTGAGTGCGACACCAAGATACTTCCAAGAAGTTTTCGGTATCGTGCGGAAACTCGATGAACGGCCTCCCATGGTCATGATTCAGGTCCTCATCGCCGAGGTGGAATTGGATAATTTCTCCGAAATGGGTGTCGAGCTGGGTGGCCAAGACCCTTTGCTATTTGACCGCGGCATATTGACGGACATTGCGGGTAATCCGACGGCACTCGACCCTGGCTTTCCCTGGAACAATCTGCCTTTGGGAAACAGCGCCAGCGATCAGTCGTTGGCCACGAGAAACAGGACAGCAACGCAGGGCCTAAGCAGTTTTGCCCTCGACCGTATCAATGATGAGCTAGGATTTGGCGGCCTCGTGCTTTCGGCCAGTAGTGACGCTGTCAGCGCTTTGCTGCGTGCCCTAGAACAAGACAAACGTGGTGAGATCCTGGCGCGCCCACAGGTGATGACGCTCGACAACCAGCCGGCTTTCGTCCAAGTCGGCCAGCGCGTGCCCCGTATCACATCGTCACAGATTACGACGACCGGTACGATCAACAACACGGTGCTCGAGGACGTGGGCATCTTGCTCGGTGTGACGCCACGGATCAGCCCCGATGGCCTGGTCGTGATGGAAGTCGATGCCCAGAGATCCCAACTTGACGACGTTGATAGCGGTATTCCTATTTCCATTTCACTGAGCGGTGATGTGATTCGTTCTCCCATCATCAACATTCAAACCGCGCAGACAACTGTCAGTGCTCGGACTGGGCAAACCGTGGTCTTAGGCGGTTTAATAATCACACGGGAAAACACGATCTACCGTGGCGTTCCCTATTTGTCCCACGTACCGATACTCGGCGACTTCTTCAAATACGAGTCGTGTAGCACCAATCGTTTCGAGCTGTTGATCATCCTAACGCCGTACATCATCACTGATGGCGACGACGTCAATTGCATCAATCAAATGGAAACCGAACGCATGAGTTGGTGCTTGTCCGACGTCTATCGTGTACACGGTTACTTTGATGTCAATGCCTGCGAGCAACCGATGATCGATGGAACGTGGCAACAAGACGCTATGGAGATATATCCGGACGAGACCCCATCTTCGGTTGACTTTCCTACGAAAGGAAAACCCGCACAGGACACGCCAGGGCAAGACACCTTGGAAAAATACTTTGAGCCGAGCATTTTCCCGAACGACGGAAAGTCTCCGGCGGGAACGAAAACGGCACCGATCCCGACAGCGCCTGACAACCCCGTAACCCC
>CBDUAB010000625.1:0-3745 GCA_965365045.1 uncultured Planctomycetales bacterium | reverse complement strand
CGAGTTCAAGGTGCTCCGCCAACTGTTCAAAACTTCGAGGTCCTTCGGCGAGGTATCCAAATACGTCGAAGCGGGCGATCGCCGCCGTCAGCAACTCGGAACCATAACTGCCACGAAAGAGTTCGAAGATTCGTGTCGCGTCCAATTGCGGTGTGGGGAGTGGAGGCATTCTCACTAAACCCTCAAGATGTCAAATCCCTCCCGGCGGTCACGGGCAAAAAGCCCAGCGGCATGCTCGTCGCCCACGATCTGCTCCTTTTGCGGATCCCAACTGATTGAGCGACCGAGTCGCGCGGCAATGGCGCAAAGGTGGCATGTGGCCATCGACTGGAGATGGCTAAAGACATCCGAAACTGGCAAACCGCCTTCACGGATGCAGCGATAGAAATTCGCCTTGTGCCCCCCTTCCGGTTGCTTGCCTTTGTACAGCCGGACGATGTCTTCTTCGTTGTACTTGCCATCGTCCCAGTTTTCCTCGATCGGCTTACCGGAAATCTTCCCTCGACTTACAAAAATGCGTCCCTTCGTGCCTTCGAACAAGACGCCATTGTCACCGCGGCTGGTCACATTCATGACGATGCCGTCAGCAAATCGACACTTCACGGCATAGTCGTGGGCCGTGTTGTAACTGTGATCGACAGTCGCATGGCCGTTCTGATACGGCACAGGATGCTTGGCATCGGTTCCATCGATTTCGATCGGCCCCATGCCTTCTTCGTCCTGACCAATCGCCCAAGTAGCAATGTCGACGTGGTGTGCGCCCCAGTCAGTAAACTTACCGCCGGAGTACTCATACCACCAACGGAATTGATAGTGGCAGCGTTTCTCGCGATAGTCTACTTGGGGCGCTTGGCCGAGCCACATGTTCCAATCTAATTCCTTCGGTGGCTGCGCGACAGGAAAAGGACCACCGACTTCACCGCCGTCGATACCAACCGTGATATTTTGGATGTCGCCCAGCAAACCCTTTTGCACCATATTGATCGCGCGAAGAAAACGTCGCTGATCACTACGCTGTTGGGTGCCAACGAAAAAGATTTTGTCGTCGTGCTTCTTGCAGGCGTTGCGGATCAACTGATTCTCTTCCAATGTCAGCGTAAGCGGCTTTTGGCAAAATACGTGCTTGCCTGCCTCGAGCGCTTCGATCGCGATCTTTACATGCCAGTGGTCTGGAGTCACGATGCTGACGACGTCGATATCATCGCGATCCAACACTTTGCGATAATCTGCATACGCGTCCGCTTTGCCTTTGCCGATCCGTTCATGGGCCTTGGCCCGGTCGGAGTGTCGCGAATCGACGTCGCAGACAGCCAGGATGTCTCCATACCGGGAATGGCCCCGTGCGTCGCCCGATCCCATACTGCCTACGCCGATACAGCCGATCCGTGGTCGATCGTTGGCCGAGTCGTTGGCAAACGATTTGTGATTCCATGCAAAATAGGGCACCGCGCTACCGGCGGCCGCAATCAGCGTGGAATTTTTAAGAAAGTCTCGGCGGCTTGTTTGTTTTTTTTTCATGGGACAACCTTGTTCTGTTCTGGCGGTTTGTGGATCGCACCTTATCGGGCAGGGTATATCGGGCAGAATATTTTGTCTTACGGAGTGCAGTCGATCACTGAAACGTATATGGTAATTGCTCGGGTCCATCATTGGCAATCCGAAGACTGATACGTAAACGGGAAACATAAAGGTCTTTCAATATGAAAACCACCATCACGGTCATGCTATGCTCGCTATGGATCGTCGCCGATCGCGCGGCAGCCGACGCTGATTTACAGGCCGAATTGGTTTTTCCACTCCATGGTCAGCACAATCATGCTCCCGGAATTGTGGAATTGCCCGAGAGGGATTTGCTGGTTTCCTGGTACCGTGGATCGGGCGAACGTTCGGCGGATGACGTGGCCGTTTACGGCTCACGATTCAATCAAACGAACAAACAGTGGAGTGCACCGTTTCTCATGGTCGACACTCCGCATTTTCCTGATTGCAATACTTGCATGATGGTTGACTCACACAACAGCGTCTGGCTGTTTTGGCCGACGATTTTGGCAAACTCGTGGGAGTCATGTTTAACCAATTTTGCCGTGAGCAATCAGTACGACGCTGAGGGGCGGCCGAAGTGGGATCGCCGCGGGTTGATCTTGTTGAAACCGGATGACTTTGGACCAGAAGCCAGCGCGATGCTGGATGCGGTCTTGAAAGACAACCCGCAGCGGGCGGCAAGATTTGACGCGGATGAGCTGAGCGAGTGGCGGGAGCGGTTGCATAACAAGCTCTACCAGCGACTTGGGTGGCAACCGCGTTGCAAGCCCACCGTACTGCCCAACGGGCGGATATTGTTGCCGTTGTACTCCGATACGTATTCCATCTCGATCATGGCCATCAGTGACGACGGCGGTGAAACTTGGTTCGCCAGCAAGCCTTTGATCGGCTTTGGCAACATACAACCAGCAGTACTGCGTCGCGACGATGGAAGTCTGGTAGCGTATATGCGTGAGAATGGCCCTCGCGATAAGGTGCGCGTCGCTGAGTCGCGCGACGATGGAATGACATGGGGGCCGGTGGGTGTAGCTGATTTACCGAACCCAGGTTCCGGCCTCGATGGTGTGCGACTGCACAACGGTCATTGGCTGTTGGTTTACAATGACACCGTTCGGGGTCGCGAAAGCCTGGCCGTCTCTGTCTCCGACGACGAAGGAAGAACGTGGAAATGGACACGGCATTTAGAGAAGCAAGACTCGGGTTCGTATCACTATCCTGCCGTCATTCAGGCGCGCGGCGGTACGATTCATGTTGTCTACAGTTACTTCGTCTCAGGCGGTAAGAGTATGAAGCATGCCGCGTTCGATGAAGCATGGGTTATGGGCGAATAGAACCTAAGGGAAAAAGTGCGAGAACAGGCACAATGGAAAGACTAACTGACCAAGTCGCATTGATCACCGGCGGTGGAACGGGAATCGGACAAGCCACGGCATTACTGCTGGCGCGCGAGGGAGCACACGTTGCGGTCAACTACAGTCGCTCCGCGGCAGAAGCGGAAAGCACGGTTGAAGAAATCACGGCGCTTGGTCGTCAGGGTTGTGCGATAAAGGCTGACGTTTCCTCGGAAGATGACGTCCGCTCGATGGTTGCAAAAGTCGTTGACGTGTTTGGACGATTGGACATCTTGGTCAACAACGCTGCCACGACTGAAATGATTCCCTACACGGACCTGGACGGCATGTCGGGCGATGTGTGGGACAAGATTATGGCCGTCAATGTCAAAGGAACGTTTTATTGTTGTCGCGAAGCGATTCCGCTGCTGCGTGATAATGGTGGCCGGATTGTTAACGTGAGTTCAATAGCAGGGCTTACGGGCCAAGGTAGCTGCATTGCCTATGCGGCATCCAAAGCAGCCGTGATCAACATGACCAAGGCGATTGCCATCAGCCAAGCTCCCGACGTGAGGGCCAACGCGGTTGCGCCAGGTGTTGTCGAAACCCGCTGGATCAAAGGATGGGAGCAATTCACGGATCCCCATCGGGAGCGAACACCGCTGCGCCGCCACGCAACGTCAGAGGACGTCGCGACAGCGATCTATGGTTTGGTGATCAACCCGTTCGTGACCGGCCAGACGGTAGTCGTGGACGGTGGACGAACGTTGGGTACGGCGTAGCCATGACCGAAGCCCGCCGTTGGACCGCCACTAAACTGATGATCGCGCGTTACTGCTCGCAGACCTTCCACAAGGACGCCAGCATCGCCG
>CBDUAB010000624.1:0-3747 GCA_965365045.1 uncultured Planctomycetales bacterium | reverse complement strand
CTGAATGCTCTTCCACACTTGGGAATTCGCCGCTTTCTTTGTCGTCGTTTTCGGCGTTTTTCTGTTGCTGCGGCGCACCAGTGCTTGGATGGCCTGGCTCGGCATCGCGTCGTACTTCTTCTACGCTTGTTGGAATCCGTATTACCTGCTGCTAATTCTCTATTCGACGTTGCTCGACTATTGGGTTGTGGCGCGGATGGCGCGCTGTCAGATTGACGAGCAAGTGTCCTCGAATAGACGAGCGATGTGGGATAGTCGGCGTTTTTGGTTATTCGTCAGCGTAGTGAACAATCTTGGGCTGTTGGGATTCTTTAAGTACGCAAATTTCTGCATTGAGAACGTCAACTGGCTGTTGGCATCCGTTGGCATGGCATGGAGTCTACCGGAAGCGGCCGAACTTATGCCATTCGGATGGAGTTATTTGCTACCGGTCGGCATTTCGTTTTACACATTCCAATCGTTAAGCTACACAATTGATTTCTATCGTCGTCGCATTCCTCGCGAGCCAAGTTTTCTGCGCTTCGCGACTTACGTGGCGTTCTTTCCGCAATTGGTCGCCGGTCCGATTGAGCGATCCCAAAACCTGTTGCCACAGCTATCCAAGCGACCGGCCATCAGTTCGCAACAGATAGCCGATGGAATGTCGCTTTTTCTAGTCGGTCTGTTCAAGAAAGTCGCCTTGGCAAACTATCTCGCCCACTATGTGGATCGTGTCTACTCGCAACCGGCCGACTTTTCGTCATCCGCATTGATTTTGGCCACGTTTTGTTTTGCCTGGCAAATCTACTTTGACTTCAGCGGCTACACCGACATGGCCCGCGGCGTCGCGCGTGTCATGGGATTTCGCCTGATGCTGAACTTCCGCCATCCGTATCTTGCCACGGGAATCGCGGACTTTTGGGCGCGGTGGCATATCAGTTTGTCAACTTGGTTTCGTGACTACGTTTATATTCCGCTCGGTGGGAACCGTGGCGGCCCTTCGTACATCTACCGAAATCTGTTACTGGTCTTCGTTATTTCCGGTTTCTGGCATGGTTCCGCCTGGCGGTTTATTATCTGGGGCCTGCTGCATGGTTGCGGGCTCTGCGCCACACGGAGGCTTGAACAGTCCGCTTTCTATAACGAAAGAATCCCGCTGATTATCAAACGAATTTGGATTTTTCTGTTCGTGTGCGTGGGCTGGATCTTCTTTCGCGCCGAATCGGTCGCCGACGCGATGACCGTGCTGCGAGGAATTTGCGCCGGTTATTGGACCGACCCTGCGTGCCCATTACTCATACTCGCACTTGTAGGCGCAGTTTGGATTTATGAGTATTGGTGCGAGTCACGCTGGCGGAGCGTACTGAAACGTGGCGTGATTAACGTGCCGCTAGCCTGTGGAATGCTTGCTTATTTGCTCATGTGCGCTGCTTCCGGCGGCGAGTTCATTTATTTTCAATTCTGAACAGCCTTAAGATGACCGAACAACAAAGCGACGTCACGCGCATAGTTCAAGCCGATGACAGATTGGGTTTGTGCGCATTTCGCCTGTCAATGCGCCAGTGGTGTCTTGTCGCACTGATTGCAGTCCTATTTGCGACATGCATCAGTTCCATATGGAAGCGTTTGGAGCGCTTTGACAGTGGAGCGGACTACCGAGTTCCGTACGCCCTCAGCAACGACTATTGGCTATATCAGTGGCATCAAGAAAAAGCACTGGCATCGCCAGCGCCGGTTTTTGTCGTAGGTGATTCGGTCATTTGGGGCGAATTTGTTCGTCCAGACGGAACCTTGAGTCACTTTCTAAATCAAGAGGTGGGCGGCGGGCCGACATTTGTGAACGCCGGAGTCAATGGTCTCTTTCCATTAGCGCTCGAGGGGCTAATCCGTTACCACAGCGATTCGCTGCGCGGCGGGCGCGTGTTGCTGCACTGCAACCTCTTGTGGATGAGCAGTCCCGAAGTCGATATGAGTGTTGACAAAGAACGCACATTCAACCATGTCGATCTCGTTCCCCAATTCCAACCGCGATTACCGTGTTATCGTGGCGATCTGAACAAGCGTCTAGGAATCGTGGTACATCGGAAGCTACCCGTATTTGGCTGGGTCAAACATTTACAGCAATGTTACTTTGGTCAACAAAGCATTCCGGACTGGACACTGCAAGACGACGGTCAGTACCCACCAAGCTATCCTTACGCGTCCCGCAACCCGTTATCACAAATCGTTCTGCGTGTACCGGCAGAACCAAACAACGATCCGGAACGCGGTCCAACCAGCGCCCGGCACCGCGCGTGGTTTGACCGTGGGCTTGTAGAGCAACGTTTTGATTGGGTCACGCCGGATAAATCGCTCCAATGGGGAGCGTATCAACGGCTAGTTGTGAATTTGTTGTCTCGTGACAATGACGTGCTGATCGTCGTTGGTCCATTTAACGAACATATGATCGACGAATCCAGCATCGCCGGCTTTCGCCAATGGCAACAGGTCGTTCGCGATTGGTGCCATGAACACGCCGTACTGTGCGTCGAGCCAGCGGCACTGGAATCTTCCCGGTACGGTGACGCAAGTCACCCGTTGACCGATGGTTACGACGATCTCGCGAGAGAATTAGCGAGCGATGAAACGTTTCTGAAGTGGTTGGAGTGAGTAACCCATGATGGCTTTTGCCCTCGGAATCACCGCTGAATTGGCGTGATGTGACCTAAAATTCAGGGTGAAAAACTGCCGATTAATGCTTGTTTGTTGAAAAACCTTCAACTAGAATCCCTGTTTGTGAAGCGTTGCCTGCAGCAGGGCGGCGGTCAAGCGGAGTAAAGCAACTGACGACACCAAAAAAGTGAAACCATTCCTGTGCCGTTGATTCGGGCTGGAGGGGTTTCGCTTTTTTTTTGTGCCCCCGCCTAAACGAAACATCTGCAAACTAAAACATGTGATGATCTTCGGCGACCATTCCGCGCCGATTAAAACTGGAGACATCTAATGAGAAACATCCTCGCAACCATTGCCGTCATCGGCATGTGTTTTGTTGCGTCGACAGGATTTGCGGCGACGGTAATAACCATCGGTACGATCAGCCAATTCACTGGCCCAGGCGATCTGGATCTTGACGGCAACATTGTCAAAGCTACCAATTTCAATGGTCCCGACACAACGGTGGCTGGGGTCACCTTCGAAAGCGACGCTGGTGACCCAGATTATGTCGGCCCACAAAATGTTGTTGGCTGGCAGACCAAACCAGAATACGGCAATTCAAGCGACGACGATAACCTGGAAGCAATTATGCACGATATTCGCTGGGCGAACTCCGCCGTGCCCGAGTTTGTTGAAGCACATATACCGGTCATCGCCGGCGAAATGTATAAGTTGCAAATACTGATCTCTGGTAATCACCCGGAAATTCGCGTGTGGGACATTGAGTGGGAAGGGATTGAGGCGGTCGATAGCATCACTTCATTGGGTTTGACTTCGGATACGTATGACATTGGCCGGTCAACAGTTTATACTTTAGAAGCTCCCGCGATCGACGACGTAATGGACATCAGGATGGGGCAAGTGTTTGGTCAGACCGAAGGTGACGACCTCAATCCAATCTGGCAGGCACTGACTCTCGAACTGGTTCCGGAACCATCAACGGGACTTCTGATCCTGCTGGGCTCGGCGGTGTTTGTACTCGCTCGGAGGAAGCAGTGAAAGAATGTGGCCAAATGGAATTGCCCAGCAATTAGTCTCGCTGAGTTGGTGAGAGTCGTCCAAAGTAGTCATCAA
>CBDUAB010000623.1:0-3753 GCA_965365045.1 uncultured Planctomycetales bacterium | reverse complement strand
CTACAGAGATTTGATCGGTGATTCCAAAATCGAATTTGGTCGGGTACTAGCCAAGAGTTATCCTTTCTGGTTTCTTAGTTGGACAGCACCGTTTTTTGTCATCCTGAGGGAGCCTAAGCGACTGAAGGATCTGCCAGAACCGGTTGAACCGCGTGGGCGGGTTAAACTGTGACGACAACGTGGCGCGATTGGAAGATCCTTCGGTCGCTGCCGCTCCCTCAGGATAACAATTGTGCTTTCGAAATTACAAGTTACGGCGATGTCGTGATTCAATGTGGCTTTAATAAAGGCATGCCATGAAGAATATGGTTGGCAAACCCGCAGCGCCGTTCGAGTTGAACGATGCGCGGGGAAATGAGCATCGACTTGAAGACTATCGAGGCGAGTGGCTCCTCTTGGTTTTCCACCGGCACCTTGGGTGACTGCCGTGCCGTGAACATCTGTCGCAGTTGCGACAGCACGATCAGCAGTTGCGAGATTGGGGCGTCCAGGTGTGCGTCATCACGTTCGAGTCTGGTCCGCGAGCCGCCGGTTATGTTAATGAAACGCAGTTGAAGTGGCCCCTATTGATTGACAACGATCGCAAGCTGTACAAGGCATACGGGATGGAACGGGGCACATGGTGGAACATCTACGGCCCTGCTTCCATCTGGGTCTATTTGAAACTACTCGGGCGCGGACGTCGACCGCGGGTGCCAGGTAGGGACGTCCATCAGTTGGGAGGGGACGTGCTGATCGATCCCCAGGGTGTCGTGTGCGTGCATCACATTGGCTCTGGACCCGCGGATCGTCCCTCGATCTCGGCGTTGCTGGGTCCGGTCGAAAAATGACACTGCAAATCATCTGAAGATCCCCGAGTCTGAAGTTCCCCAATCATTCTGTCGCTGGGGCGGCCCGAGTATCGAGGCGGCCGAACGGAAGATTGGCCACGCCGGATCGATCGGATAGAATGGAATGGTCCGCTTCTTCTTTGCCCTCGCGAGGTAACCGATGACGGAAAACCTAGACGCTATTTATGAAAACGGTGCATTTCGCCCCATTGGCGATACCGAAATCACTTTGTCTAACGGTACGCGGGTTCGACTGACAGTGGAACCACTTTCGCAGGACGCGGGAAAAAACGTGATTGAACTTGCGGCCCAGGTATACGCAGGCCTTTCTGATGAGGACGTTGCCGACATCGAAAGAATTGCCACGGATCGAACAAACTTTTTCTCTCAGTAGCCTGGAACTCACTAGACCGTTGAACTAAACGTAAAATGTTTGTCACGCTCGCGTCCGTCCATGGCTAACACGACTAGACTTGGAGGACCATCGCATGGGATACGACCCAGAGATTATACCCGGCTGCAATATTCAGTTACCAGTGCTTTCCGAAGCCGTTCGGGCAGTCGCATTGGAGCAGGGGGAGCCAGTCGATCACACTCGATTCTCGATCATCTTCAACCAAACACGCAAGTTCGCACATGTGACGGCGCACAACATCGATGGCGCGACGAAGTTTTCCAAGCCTCGAGAGGGCAATTTCAAGTTTGATCCTGACATCGATAATGCTATACAGATTGATAACGATCAGGGTTATCGTGGCGTGCCCGCGGAAGACGATAATCCGTGGGATCGTGGCCATCTGGTGCGCAGGGCTTCGCTTATTTGGGGAGATCCAGATGAAGCCAAGATCGCGGAGCGCGAGTCTTTTTTTTGGTCGAACGTCTGCCCGCAACACAGCGAACTGCACGACGGCCCGTGGGCGGATATCGAGGACTGGATGCTTGACTTAGCTGACGACGGGGACAAACGCGCGTGCGTTTTTACGGGCCCCGTCCTCACTAGTTCTGATCCTGAGATCATCAACTTCGAAGGACAGGATCCGTTCCTGTTGCCAGCGGGTTTTTGGAAGATTATGGCTATCAAACACGGGGGCGCACTTAGAGTAGCAGCGTTCTTAGTGTGGCAAATGGATTTTGATCGACCCGTTCCCCTTACCTTCGAGCCGTTTCTGGAACAAGTGCGTATTACGACGATCGAGTTTTTGATAGGCGTATCTTTCGCATCATTACGTGATGCCGATCCGTTACAATTCGGAGCTGTCTTTGATGAGAGAGAAGGAAGAAGACGAGTTCGTGTAGATTCAGCGAGGACCCGGCCGGCAGCAATAACTTGCCCGGGTGACATTATGCTCTGATCACGACCGAATCACTGGTATCTCTCATAGGGCAAAATCCCTTATATGTTTTCCCTAAAAGCACGCAAGACACAAGAGAGACAACGATGAATCGACGAGCGTTTTGGGCGGCTACATTCGGCTTTGTTTTGAAACAAAGCCTAATCTGTTTCGCATGGTTGGCCTTTCCGATTGTCACAGCGGTCGCCGACAAGCCAAACCTATTATTTATCATGGTCGATGATTTGGGCAAGGATTGGATTAGTTGTTATGGCGCTGACAACATTCAAACGCCAAACATCGATGCGTTGGCCAAGGGCGGCATGAAGTTTCACAACGCGTATTCGATGCCACAGTGTACGCCGACGCGCGTGACATTGCTCACCGGCCAGTATCCATGGCGCACAGGCTGGGTGAATCACTGGGACGTGCCGCGCTGGGGTGTAGGTTATTTCGATTGGCAACTTAACAAATCCTTCGCCACAATTGTCAAGCCGGCAGGCTATGCGACGGCTATTGCTGGCAAGTGGCAAATCAATGACTTTCGTGTTGAACCACAAGCACTCCGTAAGCATGGCTTCGACGACTGGTGTGTGTGGACCGGCTACGAAACGCAAAACCCACCGAGTGCGAATCGTTACTGGGATGCTTATATCCACACCAAGGAGGGTAGCAAGACGTACCCGGGCAAGTTCGGTCCGGACATCTACTGCGACTTTTTGATCGATTTCATGGAGCGTCATCAAGATACACCGATGATGCTCTATTTCCCCATGGCGCTAACACACGGTCCACTCATAAACACACCGTCGGACCCGAATGTCAACGACCGTCACGGCAAACACCAAGCGATGGTTCGCTATACAGATGAGCTTGTCGGTCGCCTGGTGAAAGCAATTGGCGAGCTAGGGATTCGCGACCGAACGATCATCTTCTTTACAACTGACAACGGTACATCGGGCGGTCACCTCGGCACGATCGACGGTCAGCGGCCC
The DNA here is from genome assembly GCA_965365045.1 of uncultured Planctomycetales bacterium. GTDB lineage: Bacteria > Planctomycetota > Planctomycetia > Pirellulales > Pirellulaceae > CBDUAB01. The sequence continues at coordinate 597 of CBDUAB010000623.1, read as the reverse complement.
AGTGGCGGAAAGGCGAAGAAGTACGAAGGTGGTGTATGCCAGCCGTTTATCGTCAATTGTCCGGGTCTTGTCGCCGCAGGCACGGAAACCGATGCGTTGACTGACTTTAGCGATTTGTTGCCGACCTTCGCGGATCTAGCCGGCGCAAAAGTGCCGAGCGACTTGACGATCGACGGAAAATCACTCGCGCCGTTGATTCTTGGAAACGCGGACGATTCGCCACGCGATTGGATAATGGCGTTAGGACACGGCGCGGGAAAGCTTGACGGTCATGGCATCCGCGGCGCGAATGATTACGCCGACCGTGTGATTCGTGACAAACGATTCAAAGTGTGGATTGACACAAACAGTCGAATCACCGCTCTCTATGACTTGTCAAATGACCCTCTGGAAAGGGAAAACCTATTAGGCAACAAAGATCCGGTCGCGGCATCCGCATTGACGAAGTTTCAATCCATCATCGACACAATGCCCAACAAAGACGCTCGACCGCGGTACCGCAAACGTCAAGCCTTGCCGTGGGACAAGCGATTCACGTGCGATTAAGGATCGGCCGAGAAATAACTGTCGTAAATGGGCTGTGGGACGGGCACTTTT
>CBDUAB010000622.1:0-3755 GCA_965365045.1 uncultured Planctomycetales bacterium | reverse complement strand
TAGCCGACGAGGCGGCGTTCTACGGGCCGAAGATCGATGTGCAAGGCCGGAGTGATCCGAACGGGCGGTTCTGCATCGAAGTCGATCTCGACATCGACGATCTGGGACCCGAGACTGCCGACGAACACGAGGCAAGCCGCGAGGCAGTGGCGAAACAGTTGGGCATCGCGCGGAGTTACGCCGACTATTACCGTATGATCGATGTTGAGAAACCCGACATTGTTACTGTCGCTCCACGCTGGCCAGATTGTCATCGCGATATGGTCGTCACGGCCGCACAGGCGGGCTGTCACATCTTTATGGAAAAGCCCTTCTGCCGGACACTTACCGAAGCCGACGAGATGGTTGCCGCCTGCGAAGAGAATAAAGTCAAACTGGCGATTTCGCACCAGACCCGTTACAGCCCGCGTCTCAGACAGATCCGCCAGCTCATCGCCGACGGGCTTATCGGGGACATCGTCGAACTGCGTGGAAGAGGCAAGGAAGATCGCCGGGCGGGCGGTGAAGACCTCATCGTGCTCGGCTCGCACGTCTTCGACACCATGCGGTTCCTCTGTGGAGATCCTTCCTGGTGCATCGCACGCGTACGACAAGCTGGCCGACCCATCACGGTTGCGGACAAGAAAGAAGGCAACGAACCAGTTGGTCCCATCGCCGGCGATGAAATCACGGCCACATTCGGTTTTGCCAGTCCGACCATCGGTTTTTTTGGTTCGCACCCCACGCGGCATCATCCTGGGTCCCGTTTCGGCCTCCACATTTATGGCACGAAAGGAATCATCACATTGCGAATGGGCAGTTTGCCGGACGCCTTTTACTTGGGCGAACCATCCTGGTCACCGGCGACCAGCGACAAGAAGTGGATTCCGATTACAAGTCAAGGCTTGGGACAGCCTGAGCCGCTAACCGATGGCAGCTTGCATGCCGGCAACGTCTGGGCTTGCCAGGACTTGCTGGATGCAATTGCGGCCGATCGGGATCCGATTTGCAGTGTGTACGATGCCCGCTGGACTATCGAGATGATCCAGTCGATTTATGCATCGCATCTAAAAGGCGGCATGGTCGAGCTGCCGTTGAAGATAAGGGAGCACCCCTTGTAAAACGATCTACTGCCTACCAAGGTGTCATAAAGATGCCGTTGCCCCGTAGTCCGATATCGCCTGACGGGATCCCCATATCTTGGAAGTACCTCGCATGAAAGCCACCGTAGTACTTCGGATAGTAGCTATTCATGTAATGATAGGTTTCGTGGTAGCTGGGCGCGGGACGATGTGCGACTGACCTGGCCTGCCGAAAGAGCCCACCGCGGCCGAATGCGTGGGTTTCCTGCGTAGTTGCGAGCAGAATTACAGCGGCCGCCATGAACGAAAACAGCCAAGGTTTCATATGGGAACTCCGTTTCAGCCATGCACCAAAGAGAAGAGTAAAACGACCGACGACGGACAAACGTACCACGTTTTTTTCGATCGAGTCCGAGTTTAGCGTTGCATTATCGACATGTATTCGTTTGTCTGGTGTGGTTACATGAATGAGGAAAAGATTTCGGAAACACTAATTTTCGCTAATCTTCACTGATTGGATTAGCGAAGATCAGCGCGGATTAGTGTTCGAATGCTCACTACGCAAGCCGTTTGACTTCTTTGTAACGAAAGCAATCGGTTGTGTGGTCGTTGACCATGCCCACGGCTTGCATGTGGGCGTAGCAGATCGTGCTGCCAAAGAAACGAAAACCGCGCCGCTTCATGTCTTTGCTCAGCGCGTCCGACTCGGTCGTCGTTACTGGGATGTTCTTGATTGTTTTCCAGCGGTTTTGGATTGGCTGGCCACCAACAAAGGGCCAGACGTACGCATCAAAAGACCCAAATTCGTCTTGAATATCGAGAAACAGACGTGCATTGTTCACGGCAGCGTTGATTTTAGCACGGTTGCGAATGATGGCGGGGTTGGTGACCAGTTTCTCGATACGTTTGTCCGTAAAACGGGCAACCTTGATTGGATCGAAGTCCGCAAACGCTTTGCGATAGCCTTCACGCTTATTGAGGACGGTGGACCAGCTCAAGCCAGCCTGAGCACTTTCCAAAACCAGAAACTCAAAGTGCGTGCGGTCGTTGCGGACCGGAGTTCCCCATTCCTTGTCGTGATAGTCAACATACAACTCGTTGCCAAACGTCGACCACTGGCAACGCGTGATGGTTTTTGTGCGTGGCAAGATTCACCTCTTTCGGTCAGGAGAGGCAAGTATTGCCGAGATACGCGTCAAATTCCAGGTCCCTACGGGAGCTTGGTCATGAACCGGTTGATATCCGCCGCGAGCAGCGGCATGTCGTCACTGAACGCAGAAACGAAATCGCCAAGGCGGTCCGCTGGTTTATAGACCGTCCAGGCGGCACGATTGGCCGTCTTCTTGAGATAGACAGCCAGATTATCGTGCTCCCGCTCAGCGAACAGGAACGTCATCGCCCACGCCAGCGCGTAAGCTCGATCTGTTTCGCGCAAAAAGTACTTATCGTCGGCAATGACCTTGATCACGTCGGCTGTCGAGGGACCGTCGGGAAAGAGGTATCGGTAATTGACGAGCTGTTGCCGGTTCACGCGGTCGTTGAGATTCCGGTAGTTCGTCGAATTGTACACGCCAGGTGCTTCGAAAAGCGTCCCTATCCCTTCGCAGATCCAGCGCGGAGGCGATGCCAAGCGGTTGTGAATTCCCGTGTTGAATGCCGTTTGATGGGCCGCTTCGTGAATGACCGTAGTCGCGTTAGCAGCATAGCCATCCACCGAGCCTGCCTGGCTGTCGTACATCAAGATTCGATTCGAATTCAGGACGTAGAATCCCACGTAACCCGGTCCAAGATTGAGTCCCTGTCGGCGTACGTACGTTGTAAATGTCCGCGCATTTGGAAACAGGATGGCCACCAAAGGGAATCTGGGTTCATGCACGGAAATGCCTCGAACCGAGAAATAGTTCACCATTTCACCGTAGAGCATCTCCAAGCGATTCGCCCACTCCTCGTGAGAACCGGCCGGATGTACTACCAAGTAATGGTTCGATCCCGTCACATCAAATCCAGCGCCAAACTCCTGCAACAGGTCGTCACGCATTTCGGCAGCCGAATAGCTGCGAAAACGATCGCTCACTTTCGTTACATCACTTGGGTCAGCACGATCGAACGTGTGCAGGTATCCGTCCCGCGCTAGCAATTGCACTTGTGTCCGGGTCCACAGTAGCGGAGTTCCTTCGTACACGCGACCTTTTACATTTAATCGAAAAGTCGGGCTTTTGCCCAATGTGGGCGTCGTAACGACAAGCGTCAGAAACAGAGCAGAAAGGGCACGCATCACGGAGTCCAATTCGACAGGGATAATTGGCGTACACGTTACGACATGACAACACAGGAAGAGGAGACGTAGGCCATCCTGTTGAGAATCTAGCCTGAAATTCGACACTTGCCGGTCATTTTCACAGGGGCACCGGCCCCGGTGAACCCGCGCGTAGCGACACCGGACGGAACTGCGTAAAATGCATCTGGCATCGACGCGTGCGCCGTTACGTGCATTGATCGAGCATCCGCGCATCAAAAAGTGCCGCCGTTGTAGGAAAGGATCGCATCCTGTCTGAACAGGTTAAAAACCTGTCCTACGACAATCGATTGAAGCACCAGTAGACGGGAGATTTGGCTGTGACGCGAATACGAGTCCTGATAGTTTGCCTCGTGCTTGCTGCGTGTTGTATCGGCCACGGCGACGAGCCGAACTTG
>CBDUAB010000621.1:0-3758 GCA_965365045.1 uncultured Planctomycetales bacterium | reverse complement strand
TAGGAAACGATCTGTCCGTTCGGAAGGCCCTTCAGACTCTCTCGGAACGCGGTCTGATCCAACGCCTGGCACGGGGGCTGTACCTCTATCCCAAGACACACCCCAAACTCGGGGTTCTCGCGCCAACGCCTGACCAAATTGCTCAGGCTCTGGCAGGCAAGGACAGCTTGCGGATTCAACCATCAGGTGCCTATGCCGCCAATCTGTTGGGGCTCACCGAACAGGTACCCGCTAAAGTCGTTTTCCTCACCGACGGTACGAACCGCAACATCAAGGTCGGCAACCAGGAAATCATCCTCAAGCAGACCACGCCTAAGAACATGGCCACTGCCGGTCGTGTCAGCGGTCTTGTCATCCACGCACTACGATATATGGGAAAAGACCACGTTGACGACAAAGTCATCAGGACGCTGGCCAACCGCCTCAGCACGGACGACCGCCGCCAACTGATGAAAGACATACGCTCCGCGCCTGCGTGGATCGGTGCCGTTTTTCGACAACTGTCAGAAGAGGATGAGTGAACGTGGACGACTTTGTTCAGATGCCGCGCGACGAGCGACGCCTATATTTCGAGCAAACCGCGGCACGGTTGGGTCTGAGCGCTCAGATTATCGAAAAGGATTTCTGGGTTTGCTGGAGCCTCAAACGACTCTTCTCACTTGACGAGTTTCTCGATCACTTGACGTTCAAAGGCGATACGTCACTATCCAAGGTCTACCGCGTCATCGAGCGCTTTTCGGAACATGTGGACGTTGCCATCGAACGCAGCTTTCTCGGCTTCGGCGGTGACCTGGAACCAGAGAAAGGGACGGGCAGAAAAGAGCAAAAGCGCCGCATCGCACAGCTCAAAGAAGCTTGCCGGGTCACAATCATCGAGCGACTCATTCCTCAACTTCATGCAGCCATTTCTGCGCACGTCGGCGCCGAAGTTGATTGGAGTTTGACAGTCGATCCGGCTGACAAGGACGATCAAACGTTGCTTTTCAGATACCCAGCCGCAATCACGACGGATTTGAGTCCTTACTTTTCGGCATCCGTCAAGATCGAACTTGGTGCACGGTCCGATCACTTTCCCGTCGAAAGTACGACGGTAACTCCCTACTTGTCCGATGCAATTCCCGACGCGCTCTCCGATTCTGCCGCACGCGTACGTGTTCTCGGTGCGGAACGTACGTTTTGGGAGAAAGCCACAATTCTCCATATGTTGCATCACCTGCCGGTAGGAAAGAAGTTCGCGCCGCGCATGTCTCGGCACTATTACGATGTTTACCAGTTGTCAAATAGCTCTGTCATTGAGCAAGCGATGAACAAAATCGATTTGCTGGATCGCGTTGCAACGCACAAAAATGTCTTCTTCAAATCCGCGTGGGCCAACTACGCCACGGCTCGTCCTGGGACTCTTTGTCTTCTTCCGCGCGATCAAATTATCAGCGAGTTAAAACGGGACTACGCCGCGATGCAGCCCATGTTTTTCAGTGAACCACCCGGATTTGATACGATTCTGGGCCAGCTTCGAGAATTGGAACGTCGAATTAACAGCATGGAATCATGAAACGAGCCACCCGCGAACGTCACTTGACTGTCGAGGAAGCGGCAGAATACAACGCGATCCGCAAAATGGGTTCTACGTTGGCGGCAATTCACGCCGCTGCCAACGCACATTCCAATACGCCACGCAGCTAATAGTCCGGGGAATAATGCCTCCCTTGATCAGACCGATCATGGTCGCCACGATCAGCGCAGCCCAGCCAGCCACGAGCCATCGGTGCCCCTGCAGATGGTGGTCGTCTTGATACACTCGGTAAATGGATTCGCAAATCAACGACGCCGTACACGTCAATGACACAAAAACGGTGAACAGCCAGACCGGTGATCGGTGTCGCCACCAATAGAAAACAGACAATAGCGATAGATTGGCCAAACAAAGGACGTGCCAGTAGGTAAGGACGTCAGGAAACAGAAAACGATATCCCACGATTCCAATCAGAGAACTACCCAAAATCAGATACCAGGCGCAGTCGCGAACTAGCCGACCTACGTCGTCGTGAAACAGCAGACCAACCCATAATGCCGACGATAGGCCAAGATGATAGAGAAAATAACCATGGTGTTGGCCGAATGGTGTGTCAGTGTACACGTGGTGTAGATCAAGCAATCCGACGAGCACGGCCAGCAGCGTACGGCGAGAACATCCCATCCACACTCCGCGCGCAAACAGCAGGAGAATCCCGGCAATCATCCATGGCTGATTGGGCGCTGTTAGTGAGTCGAAATTGACGGACTGAGGACCGACGAACGCCGAGAAGAAAACGATCAGCGCCAACAGCCACTCGGCCAATCGGTCGCCGCGCAGCCAACAGTAAGCGTAAAAAACCAGCAACATCCAACCGCCTAGTTGGGCCGGCGAGCCAGCCCGCTCGCGCAGCATGTCCAGCATGAACCGCTGGGCCTGATTGACTTCGTCGCCGGGCCACACCAACGCCAGCAGGCCGACGCCCAAGGCGCAAACAACCGTCGCGGCGTCGCGGCTAAACGTCCGGCACAATTCAAAGCCGACAACCAGCAGTGCGCCGAGCAACGGCACAAGCATGTATGCTTGAAATCCGGCTGACAGCCCATTTGACAATTCAAACGATACGCTCAAACCGTACGCGCGGACCGCCATGCCGACCGCCACGAAAACGAACAAGGGCCAAGGATACGAAGGCCAACGCCACGGCGTTCCATTGGGCGGCTCGCCCCGGCCGGCTCTCATCGCTGCCGGCATAAGCAACAAGATCGTGGCCGCCGCAAAACAACAAAACAGCATCACATACCAGGTCATTCGCGGCTCTTGATCGGTCACCGAAAGGTGTGCCAGCCACGGCGGGTAAACGAACAACAGCCCCAATTGTAGATAGAACGGAATGCGATACCGAGACGGCAAACGAATCGCCAGGCACGGCAACGTCAGCTCGATAAGCAGCACGGCGAAACCGAATCCCGCGGCCAAAAACCTCGCGCCGCTCGTCGGACTATCGAGACAGGCGCGATCGAAGTTGGCCGAGATCGCTACAAAGATCAGCACGATCAACAGTAGGATCATCCGTGCGTCCTCCCAGACTTGGCCGAACCGCACAACCAACGTAGCCACCAACAGTAATAGCGTCGCGTAGCCGCATAAATAGGCCATCAATTGCCAACCGGCGCCCGCGCCACCAAGTCCATCGAAGGAGATATGAAGTCCATACAAAACCAAACACGCGCTGATCAAATAAAACGGATTATGAATGCAGATAAAACGCAGCCATTTCGGCGATGAAAGCGGAATATTGGACATGATGAGCCTTTCGCTATTGTCGTTTGTGAGCGGTACGGCGCTAGCCGCCGGTGAGTCGGTCGGGGAAATCACCGAGGGCTAGCGCCCACTCGCTCACTTGTCATTTGAAGAAGCAACTAGGACAGTAATTTCTCGAACGGTCCTAACGGCCCGCAATGCCATCGGTGTCATCGATTCGAAACGCACCGCGACCCGGCCGTCGTTACCAAGAAAGCAACGGAAAGAGAAGAACAAGATGAGCTGATACATGACGCCCTCCGAAAATAAGACAAGCGAAACAAATTCGGAAAAGCGGCCTCTTCTATCTTGCTTTTACACGAGTCGACCAACCGCGTCAAGAATTTGGCGCGATCCGTGCCGTGCTCATGAACGACGAAGCCACATCAGGGCCGACCTTGCGCCGACCAACTACCATCTCGACGGGATCAGGCTGAGAGTA
>CBDUAB010000620.1:0-3776 GCA_965365045.1 uncultured Planctomycetales bacterium | reverse complement strand
TGGGTCTTCTCCGTCGCCTTCACACCGGATGGAAAGACTCTGGCCTCGGGCAGCACTGACGGGACAGTGAAGCTCTGGGACGTAGAACTTCACGAGCAGCGGGCGATGTTTGCTTCAGCACGAGGTGCTGGCGTGTTGTCTGTGGCATTTTCTTCTGATGGAAAGACACTCGTGGCCGGCGACGACAATGGCACGGTCAAGTTCTGGGGCGCGAAGGACCTTGGACGCAAGCATTGATTGCTTTATCAGGTACAACGACGCCTGTCGGCGGCATCCGGATCTAAAGCGTCGGCAAATCACAGCGAGTCCGGCAAACGATAGGAAAAATGCTGAAGGTTCGGGCACGGGCGCATTGGCAGACGCAGCCATCAGTTCGGACCGCCAGTTGAGCGCCAACCCGTTCAAGTCGGCAGCGTTGACCATGCCGTCCGCGTTGAAGTCACCGGTGGACCAGAGTGCGCTATCCTGCCTCCAATTAAGGGCCAGACTGTTCAGGTCCATCGCATCAACTTTGCCATCTAGATCGGAATCACCCGCCAGGTAAGCTTCTTGGCCGAACCCATTGTGCGTAGCGGCTCCGGACAACCACTGAGTCAAGTCGGTTTTGTCAACCGTGCCGTCGCCGGTAAGATCGAATAATGTCTTGTTTGTTCCGTCGACGATCTCTTCGACGAGTGCGTCTATGTCCCGAACGTCGACATCTGAGTCATTGTTGAAGTCGAGCATTGATTGATCGGGGACGAGCGCGGAGAGCTCCAGTTGCTCGTAAAGAAAACTGTTGACAAACGCAAATGTCGCTGGGCCGTGAACTGGGTCGTTGAAAAAACCTTCATGACCAGCACCTTCTATAGGCATGAAAGCCGTTAGTACACCAACATTTTCAGCTCGCGCGACAACAGCCTCAGCCAAGGAGAAGGGTACGACTGTGTCCGCTGTACCGTGAATAAGCACTGTCGGTGGGTCGCCTTCATCGATGAGGTGCTCGAGTCCAATCGCTCCGCCAGCATATGAGACGATTGCAGCAACGGAATTATTTCGGTAACCCTCAGTTAGGCCCACTATGGCTCCGGAAGAAAAACCGCCGACAACAATTTGGTCGGGGTTGATGTTGAGTTCTTCAGCATTTGATTTCATCCAATCCAGGGCCTTCGCAGCGTCGTTGAACGCAGCGTGGGCTGCTCGAATAAGCGGATCGGATTCGGCAGCAGCCTCTCCGAGCGGTCCCGGTTCGATTGTTGGATCATCCGGTACGATTCGGTAATCCATGGTGCCGACAGACCAGCCCCGTGATGCAAAACTCTCGGCCAGCGGTCTCATCTGGTCAAGAGATCGTAATTGAAATCCGCCTCCATAGAGTAACAACATGCCGGGCTTACTGAATTCCGCGCCGACGGGAGTGTAAAGGTCCAAAGCGAGAGGAATTTCGCCGCTAGGTGGGTTACCGATAGAACCTGAGCCAAAAACAATGTCTTCCTGGATTTCGACATCAAACATTGGATCGATAAACAATTCACTCGCGACCGTGGGTAAGGCGAGTCCCAGCAAATGGTAGAGAATACAGAATTGTCGCAACCTTACTTGTACTCCAAGTACTAGATGCTCATAAAACAGCGCTAAGCTGCAAGACAACAAGCGCAATGTTCCCAGAGACGCGACGAGTCTTTTGCGATTCATCTTTGGCTCCTCTCTGAATTGGCGTAACAATAAATCATCAGTCGCTGTATCAGGTTCACGTGTGATCGGTATTTCGCGCAATAATTCTCGAAAGAATCGACGACCGCTATGGACCCGTCAGCAAGCCTTCGTCTGAACCTCGTCTGAACCCGTTCCTGCGGCGGAACTTGCGGCAACCCATATGCCCTTGCCGGCGCAACGTTGGCCAACTTAGTGAACTCGCCCCTTGTTGGATGCCGTAATCGCTTCCCCGATTAACTGGTCGTTGCCCGTTGCTGTCGGAAATCGCTCTCAGGGCAATACCGTTCAATGAAGCAGCGCGAACTCGTTGAATCCCGACTGCCTGTGGGGTAGAATCGGCCACGAACCGAGAGATTGATTCCCAATCAGACAGTCGTCTTCTGTACGGTGCCGGTCATTCGCGACATACAACACAAACGAGCCACACGAAGCCGTTTTGCAGGTCTTGCGATAGTCGGGATTGCCGCTGCGTGTGTGCTGTGCGTTAGCCAGTGTTCGCGACCTATTGGCGGCGATTCAAACCGCGATTCAAAACCTTCGGTTGTCATCGATTCTAAACCTTTGGATTCAATTTCCGAAGAGATCACCAATTCGTTCGAGCGACTGTCCGCCACGGAAATCGGCATCGACTTCTCACACTATTGGTCTCCCTCGCCGAAATACGAGGAGATCATTGATCGATCATTCGCCGGTGGAGGCGTGGCGATCGGTGATTACGACCAGGATGGACTGGCGGATATTTACCTCACGCGACCGTTTGGTGGCAGTCGATTGTACCGCAATCGGGGTGACTTCCGGTTCGAAGATGCGACGGACATTTCGGGGTTGGCCGCGGACAAGTCGTGGGCTTGCGGTCCGTCGTTTGTCGACATCGACAACGATGGAGACTTGGACCTGTTCGTGTGCGGGTACGATTGCCCCAATCGCTTGTTCATCAATCAGGGCGATGGCACGTTTGTCGAAGAGGCCAAGCAGCGCGGGCTCGCCTTTGCTGGCGCCAGCGTCATGATGGCCTTTTCCGACTACGATGGCGACAGCGATATGGATGGTTTTCTCGTTACCAACCGCTTCGTCAGTGAAGCGGATTCAAAGCGAATGAAACAGCAGCTAGCCCAGGGTCGGAAATTCTACGTCAAACGAGGAAACCGAGTCGAGATCCTCCCGGATGCCCGAGAATTGATGGATGTCTTTCCAATCCCTGGCGGGAAACAGGTCAAGCTGATTCAGGCGGGCCAGTTCGCGCGACTCTATCGTAACGACGGCGACGGTAATTTTGTTGAGGTCAGCGAGGAGTCAGGTATCCGCGACAACGGTTTGAGTCTTTCGGCCACGTGGTGGGACTACAACCACGACGGTAGGCCGGATCTCTATCTGGCCAACGATTTCTACGGTTCCGATCGCCTCTTTCGCAACAACGGCAACGGAACGTTCAGCGACGTCATCAAGCAGGTGATGCCACACGTCCCATGGTTCTCCATGGGGTGCAACGTCGTGGATGTGAACAACGACGGGATGCTCGATTTTATGGGCACGGACATGTCGGGCACGACCCATTACAAATCGAAGGTCGCTATGGGCGATATGTCAAAAGAAGCGTGGTTCATGGATCTTTCGGATCCTCCTCAGGTGATGCGGAATTCCCTCTACGTGAATACGGGCACTGGCCGATTCCTGGAGGTCGCCCAAATGGCGGGCGTGGCGAATTCAGACTGGACCTGGAGCTTGAAATTTGGCGACTTCGATTGTGATGGGTACAACGATCTGTTCATTTCAAATGGCATGACGGGCGATTGGCTGAACACCGATCTACTCATCCAGGCTGCCAATGAGGGTCGGGAGGTTCGGCCCGACGAAGTCCCCGAAAAGCGAGACCGGCATCTTGCGTTTCGGAACCTGGGAGACTTGAAATTTGGCGATGTAGGAAAAGCGTGGGGACTGGACGAAGCAGCGATTGGCTTCGGCGCCGCAACGGGTGACTTGGACAACGACGGGGACTTGGATCTTGTCGTCAACAATTTCGCCGAAGCGCCAAGCATCTTTCGCAATAAGCTCGCTCGGGGCAATTGCGTAAAGATCGCGCT
>CBDUAB010000619.1:0-3777 GCA_965365045.1 uncultured Planctomycetales bacterium | reverse complement strand
AATTCCACGCTGAATCGCAGCTCAACCGCGGGCCTCACGGCCCCCGTTCGCCTCAGTGCTGACAAGTTCATTGGAAGAGAGCGACAGCGACCGAAGGATCTGCCACAAGCGTCCGAATCGCGTGGTCGGGGTTACGTGTGACGGTAATGCTGGCGTGTTTGGAAGATCCTTCAGTCGCTGTCGCTCCCTCAGGATGACACAAGGTATTGCAGTAGAATTATTTGACGTAAATGACTCTTCCTAAATCGTAAGACCTGAAAACCGTCCTGTACTGTCTCCAATATAGTCGGTGGGAGCACCCATGCGATCGAGCATCGACATGTACAAATTGTTCATCGGCGTCTCCGTTTCAGAGTGTACATGACGTCCGGTATCAATTGTGCCACGGGCGCGGCCGGCAAGCAGCACCGGCAGGTTCTCGTTGTTGTGGCGATTACCATCACTCAGTCCACTACCGTACACGATCATGCAGTTGTCCAGCAGCGTACCGTCACCCTCTTTGATCGATTTCAGCTTTTCCAGAAAATACGCTAGTTGCGTGACATGAAAACGGTTGATCTTGCGGATCTTGGCGTGCTTTTTCGGATCGCCACGGTGATGCGACAATTCGTGATGGCCTTCGGCCACTTCAATATTCCGGTAACTACGGTTGCTACCCGCATTGGCGAGCATAAATGTTGCGATCCGCGTCGAGTCCGTTTGGAATGCCAATACCATCATGTCGCACATTAGCCGAATGTGCTCTTCGTATTGCTTTGGCATGCCTGTCGGTTTGCGATAACCGAGATAATAGGTTTCGTCGACTTCGGTTTCGTTCTCCGTCCGCTCGATACGGCGTTCAATTTCGCGGACGCCGGTCAGGTACTCGTCAAGCTTCCGCTGGTCACTATGACCCAATCGCGAATGCAAGCGACGCGCGTCATCGGCAATGAAGTCCAGGATGCTCTTTTTCAAAATGTCGCGACGGGCCTGGTTCTTGTCGACTTCGCTCGCTACCTGATTCGAAAACAGTCGTTCAAAAACGAGCCGCGGGTTGACTTCCTTACCGACCGGTGTCGACTCGGACGACCAAGAGATGTTGGATGAATAGGCGCAGCTGTATCCCGAATCGCAATTGCCGGCTCCGCGCCCCGCTTCGCAGCCGAGTTCCAGAGAAGCAAATCTTGTCGCGCGACCGACCGCTTGCGCCGCGACCTGATCAACGGAGACGCCCGATCGGATATTCGCACCAGCCGTTTTACGAGGTTGAGCGCCGGTCAGGAATACTGAAGCACTGCGGGCGTGGTCGCCGGCGCCATCGCCATTGGCGCGACCTTTGTCGTGGGTCATACCGCTGAGCACGAGCAGTTCATCTTGCACGTTGGCCAGCGGCTCGAGAATGTACGGCAACGAAAAACCGACACCAAAACCCTCGGTTTGCGGTGTCCAGTCAGGCATATGCACGCCGTTGGGAACGAACATGAAAGCCATACGCAGCGGTGGCGCATCGACACCACTTACGGCGGCCGCCAGCGCGGACGTCGATTGCAGCGATTCAAGCCACGGCAGAGCAAGCGAAACACCCAAACCTCGCAGCAACGTGCGACGCGAGAGTTGACGCGATTGGGACATTTACTCTTCTCCTCGAATTTCTCGCAGCAGGAAAGGATCGCTCATTACAACGGCAGTGACCAAACTGCCAAAGCGGTAATCTTCGTCGGATAGTTGTTCAACGATCTTGTCGACGGCACAACGGTCAAACGATTCAAGTCCTCGCCCAATGGCATATGTTAACAGTTTCTTCGTCAGGCAGCGACAGAACTCTTCTTTTTTTTGGTCGATTAGAATGCCCATAAGTTCCCGGGGACCGCGAAAATCAAGGTCGCCGGGCAACGTCCCAGACGCATCGATCTCGAATTTACCGTCACGATCCCGCCAGGCGCCGATAGCGTCAAAGTTTTCCAAACCAAAACCCAACGGGTCCATGCGGCGATGGCAGATTGCGCACGATTCGTTGCTGCGATGCTGTTCGAGGCGTTCGCGCAAGGAGCCGATTTCGTCAGCGTCTTCGTCGAGCTCCGGGACATCGTCCGGAGGCGGAAGAGCTGGCTCATCCAGAATATTGTCGAGTATCCACTTGCCACGCTTGACCGGCGATGTGCGTGTTGGATTCGAAGTCAGCAACAGAATGCTGCCGTGCGTCAACACGCCGCGCCGTTGGTCGCCCAAACGAACTTGTTGAAACTCATCGCCTTGTATGCCGTCAATTCCGTAATGTCGTGCCAGTCGTTCGTTGACGAAAGTGAAATCCGCGCCGAGAAAATCCAACACACTACGGTTTTCGCTCATTATCGCGGCGAAGAACATCTCGGTTTCGCGCCGCATCGCCTGGCGCAGCGCGTCGTCAAACTCGGCGAATTTTTCTGGGTCGGGCGTAAGCTGCTCCAAATCGCGTAGCTGGAGCCACTGGCCAGCGAAATTCCTGACCAGCGCATCCGCTTTGGGATCCTGCAGCATGCGCGCCACTTGTTGCCGCAAGATATCCGGCTCGTGTAGTGACTTCGTCTCGGCCAGCGAAAACAGTTCCTCGTCCGGCATGCTGCTCCAGAGGAAGTACGACAGCCGCGATGCGATTTCGTAGTCATTCAGTTCCCGGATGCCGTCCCCATCGTCCTCGTCGGGATCCTCCTCGGGGTCACGCTCCACGCGGAATAGAAAGTGCGGCGACACTAAGATTACTTGCAGGCCAACCTGAAAAGTCTCCTCGCGAGAACTTCCGTTGTCCCAGGCGACCTTCATCACTGCGAAAATACGATCAATTTCTTCGTCCGTGACGGGGCGACGAAAAGCACGATTTGCAAAGGCGCGGAGGTTCCGGCGCGCGGCTTCGATTTGGTCGACATCATCGTTCGCCTTGTGAACACGAATCCTGTTCCGTGCCGCCTCATCCGCGTACGCTTTTCTAACAACCTCCTCCGCCGCCGTCAAATACTTCTCCAACAGAATCGGGGGAATCGTCAGCACTTCGCCCATATTGTCAAAACCATTGCCAACGTCATCCGAAGGAAAGTCATTGGCTGGTTGGAAATCGATGCCAACAAGATCACGAATCGTGTTGTTGTATTCGGCCCGATTCAGTCGCCGCAGCGTCACGCGACCCGGATGTCGCTGCGTACAGTCAAAGCGGTCCAACTCGGCCTCGATCGCGCTTATCATTGCGCGCACCTCGGCATCTGTCGGTTGTGTTTCATCCTCCGGAGGCATTTCCCGATCGCCAAGCATGCGAAGAACGCGCTGCCAGACCTCGGCATCTTGCTGCACGTTGGCCGACTCTCGATAACGGTCCAGCGCAAGCTCACCTTCGGGCTCATTTCCACCGTGACAATTGACGCAATACATTTCGAGGAACGGTGCCACATCACGAGCGAATGGCGATTTCACTTGCGCCGCTTCCTCATCTTGGGCCGCGCAACGCGACAACGTCGACGCAGCGAGCATCAACACCGCGATATAGACAAGCGAAAGCTGTTTGAATTGGTTCATCGGCAGGACGTTGATTGTCACCGGCGTTAGCAGCACCGCGTGAAAAAAACCGGAGGGATCGAGCCACGAATGGCCGTGATATTTTTTTGGGGGGGGAGGGTAGGAACCTAGCGACTTATTATGACCGATTTCTCATCCAATTTCTCCCGCAAACTGTGGCGACCGTAACTTGTTACCACCGTTGCACTTCGGGCCGTTTGTTTGTAAATATTCGCCGAAGGCGTGGAGCGGAAGTGAGCGGAACGGCGCTAGCCG
>CBDUAB010000618.1:0-3781 GCA_965365045.1 uncultured Planctomycetales bacterium | reverse complement strand
GTTGATCATGATCTGCCGACGCCCGCGGCGCACATGAGACAAACGAGTCGGCGTCGCGCGGTAAATGATATCGGCCACGCTGATGACCTTCGTCAACGCCGGTGCATCTCCATCGGCCGTCGGAACGAGGACTTGTTTGCGCAGACGTTGCTCCAGATGCAAAACACGGCGCAGGAAATCCCAGTCCAGCACCTCCGGCACCGGCAAAACCACGTCAAACAATCCGGCGCCGCCCAATTTGTTTTCGACAATCTGGTAACTGCGATTGTCACGAAAACTGTGAAAAAAGTCCGTCTCGACCTCCAACCATTGAATTCCACAGATCGCAATCCCTGCTACTGCCGTTGCCGCCGCCGCCACCTGCCACGGTCGCTGAGCGACCCACCGCGACCAACGTTTCAACTGCCGATCTAGCCAGGCTTCACCCCGGACCCGTTGTGGATCCGATCCCAAATGGCCCCACAGCGCCAAACCTGGAATCAACAGTCCCGCACTCAACAGTACGCAAAGCGAACCCACGGCCATCATGATGCCGAAATTACGTACTGGCTGGACGGAAGCCTGGGTCAAGGCAACAAACCCAACCGCATCCGTGATGCACACCCAAGTGACTGGGACGATCAACACTTGAGCCGTGTGAACCAATGCCGGATGCGCGCTCAGTCCGCTCAATCGCGCCGCGCGAAAGTGCACAATGACATGAACGACGGTCGCCACGCTGATGACAGTCACAATGGCCGTCAACACACTGCCGACCATCGTCAATTGAATATCGCACACGGTCAATAACGCTTTAGTTACCAGCAGAGCTAGTTGCACGACGGCGATCGGTATGAGCACCCAACGAATACTGCGAAACAGGAGAAGAATGACAAGACCTAGCAACGCCGTTGAAGCTACAAACAACCGACGACCATCTTGCTCGATATAAGCAAATGCGTCCGTCATCATCACCGGCTCGCCGGTGACCCCACCTGCTGGTAAACCATCTGGTAGATCTTCGATGACGTCACGCAACCGCGCGACCACCTCGTCACGTCCCTCGCCAGCCGATGCCTCCAGCGTGAGCATACAAGCGATGCTAACGGTACGCTCGTCTGCCCCGTGCGTGACGCCCTCGAACAATTGTCGCAATCGGACGCCCACGCCGTTTCCTGATTCAACAAGCCGCTCGTCCTCGCTCAATAAAGAATCCAATGCGAACGTGCTGTGGACACCGGGTACTTCCGCGAGACGGTGACGGATTTCGGTGAGTCGCTGAATTCCTGCCAGGTCCGCCGCGAAGAATTGCGGATCGTCGTAAACCGCCAGGACAATTCCGTTCCTGCCAAACAATTCCTGCATGCGCCGGTATGGCCGCATCAGCGGATCATCCGAGGCAAACATACTATCCAAGGTGGGGTCGAAATCGAGTCGCGCGGCCGGTCCGATACAGACGATCACCAACAAACAAGCAATGCCCAACAACGTCCAGCGCCAGCGGATCAGCTTGGCCGCGATGTTGGGGTTGAAGCGTTGCACAGTGGGGCCGCCGTTGGATGGATGTTGACGGTTCGAAACTACAAGTGCAGCATAGTCGAAAAAGGCGCGATGACTACCTCATTGTTCGGAGTCGCCGTTGCGAAGGCAATACCGACAACGGAGCGACCAAACCAAGCATTAAACTGTGACCAATTGGCGATTCCGGATAAAATTCACTGCATTGCCACAGTGACAAGAATGACTAGGTCAAATGACTAACCGAATTCGCAATTCCGAATAAACATCGAATGACAGGAATTCATCCGTGCCCAGACTGAATTGGAATAGCCATCAATTAACGCATGGCTGGCAACGCGGCGTGACCGCTTTTTACTACGGTCTGGGACTCGATGAAACAGACTTTGATCGCGCCCAAATTGGCATCGGCGTACCACTTCTGGATGGAAACCTTTGCAATGTCCACGCGTATACGACAGCGCAGGACATTGCCGCCGGTTGCCGGGACGCGGGCGTGATCGGATTTCCCTTTGGCGTACCCAGCATTAGTGACAACATCACCCAAGGTCACGAAGGTGGAAACGCAAGTCTGCCTTCGCGAAACATGATTGCTAGCGCCGCCGAATGCGTGGTCAGTGCCCATTGCTACGATGCCATGATTGGTTTGCATCATTGCGACAAGAACGGACCGGGATTCGCCATGGCACTGGCACGCCTGAATTATCCTGGACTGATCGTGAGCGGCGGCAGCATTCGGCCCGGCTGTTTTCAAGGTCGCGACGTAACGATCTTGGACGTCTACGATTCGCAGGCGGCGGCGGCTGTCGGCGCTATTTCGCAGGAGCATGCGAACGAGGTCTTGCGGGTCGCCTGCCCCGGTCCCGGCGGTTGTGGCATCGCGGCTTCGTTCAACACCTGGGGCATCGCCATGGAAGCAATAGGCTTGATGATGCCCAATAGCAGTTCCAATCCGGCTGACGATCCGAGCAAGAAACGTGAATGCCGAGTGGTCGGCGGCGCCGTACGTAATCTGTTGGAGCAAGACCTACGACCGCGCGACATCCTTACACGACGCGCTTTTGAAAACGCCACGGCGGCGATCGCGGCCATCGGCGGTTCAACAAACGGAATCCTGCACATTCTGGCACTCGCGCGGGACGCCGAGATCGAGTTCACGCTGCGGGACATTCAAGCCATCCTCCGGCGCACGCCCGTATTGTGTAGCTTTGCCCCGCGCGGCAATCAAACAATGGCGGATCTGCACAAAATTGGTGGCACGCAGATCTTGCTCAAGCACCTAATGTCGGCGGGCGTGCTGCACGGCGACTGCATGACCGTTACCGGAAACACACTTGCCGCGGATCTGGCGGCGGTTCCCGCGCCGCCGACCGAGCAAAAACTCCTGGCACCGATTGACGCACCACTCAAGCCACTGGCCGACATGCAGATCTGTTTCGGCAATCTTGCTCCAGGTGGGATCGTGTTCAAGGTTTCAAGCATGCAAGAAACCCGTTTTCGAGGCCGCGCGCAATGTTTTTCCGTGGCCCGCGATGTTGCCGATGCCGTGGAACAGGGAAAGATCAAACCGGGCACCGTCATTGTGCTCCGCTATCTAGGTCCCATCGCCGCCGGTATGCCCGAAGTCCTCGTCGCTTCGGCGGCGCTGGCCGTACCAGAACTGGACGGCAAAGTCGCATTGGTCTCCGACACGCGCGTGTCCGGTGTCTCGCACGGTGCCATCGGCGTACACTGTGTTCCCGAAGCGCAAGCAGGCGGACCGATTGCATTGGTCGAGGATGAAGATGAGATTTCATTCGATCTCATCAAAGGCGAGTGCACGCTACATGTCACCGATGACGTGTTATCACGCCGCCGCGCACAATGGAAACCGCCAAATCTGGCGCATGAACGCCACTACTTATCCGAGTTTTCCGTACTAACAACACAGGCCGATTCGGGTTGTGTACTGAATCGACCGTAGCGGCTACCTCATGAGACTTCCCCAAACGCCCATCTTGCCGCAAAAACGGGGAGGCTCCCCGTTTTTGCGCTCATGCCTTACGCCTTGCCGATCTCCTCAGCCAATATCTGCAGTGCCTTGTCCAATTCAGCGGTGGATATCGTGAGTGGCGGTGTTAATGTCAAAACATTGCCGCTAGAAACCTTGAAGCTGAGGCTACGGGCCAAACAGCCATACATGATCGCTTCCGCCTCGTCGTTCGCACTTTGCCCATCGCGCGCCAACTCAACGGCGACCGATAATCCAACCCCGCGAACTTCACAAATCAGATCAAGTGAATCT
>CBDUAB010000617.1:0-3789 GCA_965365045.1 uncultured Planctomycetales bacterium | reverse complement strand
CGATGCGTGCCGACGGCAACAGCGTCGACAAGGCGGCATTCGGTGGCCCGATCATCTACGGACATGGTGAAGAGAATCCCAAGGACAACCTTTTTTACTTTCAAACCAAGAAGGCGAATGACGTTTTTCAGGCTCTCGATCCGAAGCAAGCCGAACAAGCGTTACTTAAAAAAGCGCCCCGGGAAACCGACGTACAACTGCGAGGCCGACGCGGTGCCTTTCCGGGAATTGGCTTGGACGAACTCTCCGACGATCAAAAGGAACTCGTCGAAGCAACGCTCAAGGTGCTGCTGGCACCTTATCGCAGCGAAGACGTTGACGAAGTCATGTCCATCCTGAAAAACAACGGAGGCTTGGAACAGCTACACATGGCTTTCTACCAAGAAGAGGATCTCGAATCGGACAAAGTGTGGGACATTTGGCGCATTGAGGGCCCTGCCCTGGTTTGGCATTTTCGTGGCGCGCCCCACGTACATGCGTATATCAATATTGGTACCGTGGCCACGTAACGTGGGCTGAGGACGCCATAAATATCTACCGTTGCAACGGTAGCCCGACGCGCAAGCGAGGGGCACACGGTTAAGCATTCCACAGGTTTACGTCATGTGGCCGTGTCCCTCGCTCGCGCGTCGGGCTAGTGTGCCACCACCGCGTGCTCGCGAAGTATCCGAACGATTTCAGCGATCGAATCCGGATGACGACGTAGTTCTCTGTGACGAGCGTCGACAAACTTTTCACTCAGCCCCGTATGACGGGCACTGTCTACGGGCACGACACCATCTGCCAGTCCGCTACCCAGCATCCGGCGACCAGTGCCGATGATGGAGTGGGCCTGCACGCAGCTACTGATCGGTAAACTTTCGATAGCCTTTAGCAACGCACTGTCTGGTTCGAGCAAATCCAAACTATCGGGGATGCGGCGGCGCACTTCCGTCGAAAAAACGCCCGGATTGTCATCAACGAGTTGCCGATGTTGTGTGACACGTTCGGGTGGTTGGGACACGAAAGCAGAGCCTAGACGCCCTGCCATGCGCCTTGCCCAAGGCGAACCTCGGTGCGGCGTACCGACGAAGACCACACGTTTCACCTGGGGAAGAGGGTGGAAGAAAAACAATCTGGCGAGATCGTTGCGCGTTGCCGTGGTCGTGCGGATCGTTTCCAGGGGTTCGTTTGCAACGGAGTCCCACAGCGTCGAGCCGCTATTGGTTACCTGTAGTTTCGAGACGAGGCCACCCATGCTATGGCCTATCAAGACCATTTGATCCAGCGCTGGATCCTGCCGCGCCGGATCCAGCTCGTTGCGGGCCGCATACAATTGTTGTCGCAGTGCGGCCGCCGAACGCAAAAACGCTTGCCCCGTAGGATACTCATAGGTCCACAGTTGATAACGTGCGATGATGTCGGGTTGGGCTCGCAACTCATTGGCCATGTCGGACCAGGTCGATGGATCAGAAAGCAGTCCGTGCACAAAAACCAATGGGATCTTGCCCGGCTGATAGGGCTCGATCATGTAAAGCCTCGTGTCGGAATCCGAGGACCATTGCTGCACAAATCCGCGCAGTGAATCTCGCTCACCAAAAATCAGCCGGTAGGCAATCGGCGCCGTAATGTCATGTGCCAACGGCATGAGCCGACCATCTATCGGCATGTGGGACACGCACAATGGATCGACGAGTTCCAACGTCGTTACGCCGGTCGATGAGGCGTTGCCGCTGTAACGCCCCGGTCGCAATAGCGCCGTCGCCGCGAATGCTTGCTCTGGACCCCGCCATCGACTGGATTTGTGATTGGCGGTCAGCACAACGACAGGAACTCCTAATCCGGCACGTCGATGAATGTTCGTCAGCTTGTCACTCGCGTATTCGCCAACGAGTATCAGATTATTGAAGTCGTCGGGACTCCAGGGAAAGTCGGCGTAACGTACTCCGATCATGCTTGGTCCATGCGGGGCGGAGACAGCAAGACCACGTCGCGGATCAAGACTTCCCCATTGCTGTCCGGTCGTGATCAGCTTCGCCAGCGAGGAATGATAGAGTTTCCATGCTCGATTCCCGGTGGAAGAGTTGCCACCTGCTTGAATACTCTGTTCGACAATCGGCCAACTGAAGACCGTGGCTTGCAAGTAGTAATCAACACAAGCCGATGAACCATCGGCTTCTAGCTGCCGCCCCATGGCATAGCTCTGCTCGGCCGCCTCAATTGTTCCGGAGAACTGGCCGTTAGGGATTTCGGGACGATACAGAGTTTGCTGAAAAAACGGAATCCGGCTGGATTGTTGGATGTACGTATCTCGCGGCGTCGCAAATTCTGGAGCATGCCAGATTGAAACGGACCGACAACCAAGCGGCGCAATTAAGCAAAAGACCAGGACATAGGGGCGCATGCCAACAAAGCAGATCCGAAGTGTCGCTGGCGGGCCTGTCATGAGACGTTCCGGTTACTTCCGTGTATAAGATCCACGCGTGAAAACGTACCACGTGGGAGGTGCGCTCGGTGCGTCTGCGGAAAGACGGTCCTAGAATCCGTGGTGTTCCAATCTAATGGGTTCACGTATTGCGGATTACGTAAACGTTGCAGTGTTTGGATTAGATCTGGTAGACGTCATTCGTAACGTCTGGGAGTGCCCGGCAAGTACCTGGGAGCGCCCGGTAAACGTTCAGGAATGCCCGGCAAATACGTGACTGGGCGCCGTCTGCCGAATCGTCGGAGAGGATCGACGAATACGGCGCGTCGATCGCCAAACGCATCGTACTCATCAAAATAAGACGACAGAGGTGATGCGAACCGCCGTGGAGAGTAGGCAAAGCAATTTCGATATCGGAAGTGTAAGTCCGCTGGCGATGCAAACCCATCGACGGGCTCCAAGCCGTAGAATCGTAATCGCAGCCGATTGTACGAGCAATCGTATACAGATGGCGGTGGCGGTTGCCACGGGGCTAGTGCTAATGGTTCCAGATGGCGAAAAGGCCGTAGCCAAATAGGTTGAAACGCCACAACCGATTCGAGTAGGCCCAGCGCCGCTGAAGACCTCGAGTATTGTCTTACGTTCATTAAAGTTTCGTGTGACTCAAGATAGCAAACCAATCTGGATTGGAGCCTTCCCAACTTGAACGTGACCGCATGCTCCGCATCCGACGAATGCGCCACCATCGCCACGAATTGTTCACCTACTGGCAGGAGTCCGTCCAGCATGTCGCCGCTGCGCGCAGACCCATCTTCCCGACTGAACTGTTGCGTTATCTGGTGCGAGAAGCGGTCGGTTTCCAGACGAAGTACCTCCAGTTGCTCTGCGGCGGCCAGCAGTTGTGCCTTTTTTAACTCGATATTCAGCCGCGCATTCTCAAGCTCCCTTCGTCTTCCGTCAGCCAAGACGGCCCGCATGTCGTCAAGCGCAGAGTCACTTGCCTGCGTTCTCCGGGCCGCCAAGCTCTTCTCGGCCTTGACTAACCTCGCCTCGAGGTTTTCGAGCATTTTCAATTTGGCAAGTAGGGCACCTCGGCTTGCCTCGGCTTGCGAACGTTGCCGGCTGAGATCGATCACGTGTCGCACGACCGCTGCATCGGCGAAACATGACCTTGGCAAAATCGCCAAGTCTTGCTGCTTGTGCTGGGCACGGCTGAACGCATCGACCGGTGTTGACGTAAAATGAACCGGCTCCGATCGAAAGCCATCCTTTTTAGCCAATTGACGTAGCGATTCGTAAGAGTCAATCAGACTTGACTGTTGCGCCCTCAGGTCTACCAGCACGGCCATCGTTGAATCGATCTCTTCACGAGCATCCTGGACATT
>CBDUAB010000616.1:0-3795 GCA_965365045.1 uncultured Planctomycetales bacterium | reverse complement strand
ACAATGCCAGGTGATATGGACGCGCGATGGCACATGCTCGTCAGTGCCGTGTTGAGAAACTGCGCCAGGATCCCAATCTGGGGAGGCAACTCTGAACGAGTCGGTTTGACACTTTGATCAACGGGTTGTGAAAGTGCTCGATCGATGCAAGCCGAGAGATCTGGTAAGTGTTTTTGCAAGTCGCGACGTTGTAGACCACGAACGGCTCGAATCTGGGAGACACCTGGTCGTGCTCTGCGTGCCAGCTCGACAATCAAGTCGTCGCGCAGTACGCGACGTGAGAGACAATCCCGTTGGCGCGCTTTTTCTTCGCGCCAATGCCAAAGTTCCTTGACTACCATCAGCGAGCGACGTGATAAGCCCGCTGTTCCGTTCACGCGGCGCCAACGACTGCGCGATTCCGATTCTTCGGTCCGCTGTCGCCATGATTCCATCTCGCCCTGGAACCACTCAAGGCGACCCATCGTCTCGAGTTGACTGTGTAGTTTGTCGCGCAATGGAATCAGATGGATCACGTCTTGTACCGCGTATTCAACTTGTGCTTCGCTCAGCGGTCGCTTTCGCCAATCCGTGCGTGTTTCACCTTTGCGGAGTTTCTCGCCCAATAATCGCTGCAAAATCTTGCCGTATGAAGCGGGGTAATCCAGACCTACCATGCCGGCGGCAATCTGTATATCAAACCAATGGGGCGGAATCATATCGGTGGCACGACGCAGGAAACGATATTCTTCGCGGCCCGCATGGACGACAAGATCATGATCGCCGGCCGCCAAGAATTGCCATAAGCTGCGCACATCGACTTCACGTGTGTCCACAACCGCCAACACATCATCGCTGGCCAATTGCACCAGGCAAAGATCAGGATAATAGGTGAACTCTGAGACAAATTCGGTATCAAATGCGATGGTTCGCGCCGTTTCGAGCCGTCGACAAAGGTGTCCGAGTTGGTCCTCCGTTTTGACAAAATCGTAATTCACGCGGTGCGAACTTTCTGCACAAAAACATGGGGAGGGAATCTGATGTGTCTAATCTTACGCGAGGAGAATACCAAAAATGCCCTAGGATTGCATTAGCCGTTAGGCTAATCAAAATGGCGATGTTAAATCATTGGTACGCTTGGTGGAACCTCAACGATGCGTGAATGCTG
This sequence comes from uncultured Planctomycetales bacterium, assembly GCA_965365045.1. Taxonomy (GTDB): domain Bacteria; phylum Planctomycetota; class Planctomycetia; order Pirellulales; family Pirellulaceae; genus CBDUAB01. The sequence goes on along the minus strand of CBDUAB010000616.1, from coordinate 2,648 downwards.
GCTGAAACCGAACCGTCGAGCGCTTCTGCTGGGTTGCTTGATCCCTGGTTTGGCTACGATACTTGGCACTGGCATGATGCTGATTTCGACACCCGCAAACGTCTGGGGAGTCGCGGGGCGCATCGCAGGAGGTTGTCTACTCGTCGGCGCGGTCGTGATTGCCGTAGGACTACTCGCGCTCATGATGATTCCCCGAGTAGCGTTCGACCATGACGAAGTCTTGATCTATTTGCGTGGGCACCGCCCGTGCAGATTACCATTGGATGTCGTCGAGTGCTTCTTTCAAGGTCAGGGCCCCACCGGGATGACGTCACGACTTGGCCGAAACTCAAAAACAACCAACGTCATCGTACGAATAGCGGAACGCGCGTCCCAGTGGCACGAACGTCGCGTCAAGCAATCGCTGGGCGAGTGGCGAAACGGCTACATTATTATCCGCGGCACATGGACTGAGCCGATCACCGAAGAAAAACTAAGGGAACTCAACGCCAAATTGGCACAGGCCAAGCGAAGGCTGCGCGCAGCTACTGAGAATGAATCTTGAAGCCTTGGCGGGAAACAAAACGAATGGCAAAACTTCTTATCAGCGTTCGGGATCACCACGAAGCCGTTACCGCTATGTCGGCGGGCGCGGACATTATTGATGTTAAAGAACCAACGCGTGGCTCGCTAGGAGCCGCCGATAGGGATACAATCCGCCATGTCATCGCGAAAGTCGACGATCAATTTCCCGTGAGCGTGGCTTGTGGCGAGCTGTCGCAGCTAGCTGAAGCTGGGTCTAGCAATGGGAATATGCCGGTTCGTTATGCAAAAATCGGGATGTCCGAGTACCACGGCAAGACTTCTTGGCGAGCTGATTGGAGCGATTGGTGCCGTTCTCTCGCCGTGGGTACGCAGCCGATCGCGGTGGCCTATGCGGATGCCGCCTTAGCAAACTCACCGTCACCGATGGAGATTATCTCATGCGCCCCACAAGTTGGCTGCGTCGGCGTCTTGATCGACACATTTAGCAAGCAAAAGTCGCGATCATTGCTTGACTGTTGTAGTCACGCTGAGGCTATCGCAATGATCCAAGCGGCTCATGAAAACTCCCTGTTTGTCGCGATCGCTGGGTCGCTTGATCTCAATTCCATCCCAACCGTGCTCGATTGGGGCCCCGAAATCATCGCGGTTCGCGGCGCCGCTTGCGATAAGAATCGACTTGGCCGCATTGATAGGCGAAAAGTCCTAGAATTGGCCGCCGTTTTGGCCGGTCAGACAAAGCGGACTAAATCTTAGTTCCATCCTGGGTGAATTCCACCCACGATCACCAACAGCAAATTGAATGCCGAACGGTCCGGCGACAGCACGAGCCTTCTCGCGGGAATTCTGATTCCATCAAAATGCTTGACAACACGTTTGCGCAGTCGGATATTAGGTGGCTGCTGGGAACAGACGCAATTTGGAAGAGGCATTTTTGTAGTCGGAGCACCTAGATTGATAACGCAGCGGGAGGAAGAAAGTGCCGAATTCTGTAATCGAAGCAATCCAGATGGGAATCTGGGATTTCGAACCCGAGGACAAGGAATTCGACGAGTACTCGTCAACCGGAGCGCTGCCGGGCAGCGCAGAAAAACTAGACGTGTTGGCATCACGGCTAACCCAAGGCAAACCGCTTTGGCATCCATCGGACCGCAGGAGCTACGTTGACAGCGACGAAGACTAAGTTCTTCGCATGCCACGAAGACAGTTCCCTGTCACTAACCATCTTGTGTGCGGTAACCGGCCGGGTGCGGAAACGCACTTTGGAAAGGTGCTCGCACACATTCTTACCCGCTGGCTATTCAGCCGCGGGCAGAATCCGCAGCTTGGTTCCGGTCCTTTGATGAGCCAGATTCGCTGGTTTTAGTATGGCGTCGAGCAATTCGTCGATCGTCACTTGATGCACGCTTATCGAAACGAGCTGTTGGAGATCGGCTTCAACGTCACTGGAAAAATCAACTTCAAGGTCAAGCTGCTTCGCCATGGCCTTGAGGATGTCCGCCAACCGCTGATTGACAATTTTCAATGTGTAACGCTGATTCGAATCACCGACGTCCGTTGTCGAAGTCTCTGCCGAATCGGTGCTTGACTCCCATGGGCGCGTTCGTATGCCGAGCATTTCCGCAACCCGCCAGTGATCTTCGATTGTCGATTCGATCATGAGCTGGCGACCATTGATTTCAATGTGTGCCTGCGGGAATTCGCCACGAATGCGGTCCCGCAGAGACTCGTCGTTGGGCAATGTATAGCTACGCTTGATTGCCACGGCGCTGGGAAATCTCTTCAGCATGACCGTACCGTCTTGATCAAAGCCGTAGGACATCTGAAAGCCGGAGAGCAGCAACGTCAGTTTTTCCGGCAATGTCATCGGCGGCAAACTTTCGCTTCGCCAAACGTCGTAAGGAAGTGCTTGGCCGTTTTTTATATCTATACCGTGTGTGCTGGCAAGCTGGACTAGAATCTGGCGCGGCTCGGCAAGGCGGGGCCAACCCCAAGCACTGCGCCGGCGCCAAATTCGCTTCGTTTTTGCCGACATCGTCTTGACTTCGTCGTTACGTTTCACGGTCAACGTCGACAACCGATCGCATACGTACCGCGGCCCGATGTAGATAACGGGCCCGACATAG
>CBDUAB010000615.1:0-3798 GCA_965365045.1 uncultured Planctomycetales bacterium | reverse complement strand
CGCAATGGGCAGCTCGGCGTCGGCGTAGGGCAACTCCTCGAGGGAGGTCGCCGGTCGTCGCCGGCGGCTGCGCAGACGCATCAGCGCGCAGTTGATCGTGATCCGATAGAGCCAGGACGAGACCTGCGCCTCGCCGCGGAAGCGATCGAGTGAGCGCAGCGCTGCCACCATGGCGTCCTGCACGGCATCTTCGGCCTCGCCAGCGTCACGCAGGATGCGATCGGCGGCGGCCAACAGCCGGGGTCGGTAGGCCTCTGCCGCGGCGGCGAATTGATCAAAGCAGGCCGTCAACTTGGCACCACGAACATCCGCGATCGCACGAGCGTGAAAGCGTGAAATCATGCCACAACCGATGATGCCGAACCCATATGCCATTTAGTGTCTCCTCCAGTGTTACGAATTTCTCTTGTACGATGGCATTATTCCAGACAGGCGGCGCGCGCTCAATAAGCGGCTCAAACCTGCTGCGTTTGCACGTGGACCCAAAGCAGACATAGACTCGTAAGATTTACCAGACAATGCACTGTGATGCCGGGCCAAACACGGTGAGTCCGCTGGTACAAATAACCCAGTCCAAGGGCCAAAAAAAACAATGGTATCGGGGCCGGACCATGGCCATAGTGAGCTACCGCAAACAGTGATGAACTCACGATGATTGGCCACCAAGCGGGACGCATATCCAGCGATGGCACGCCCGGCATGTCGTCCGGGGTTTCCAGTTTGGATGAAACGAGGTTCACATCCTCTTGATAGCGAGCAACCGTACCCCAGAATACTCGACTGGGGAAGTCCGGAGGGTGCAACCTGTTCGACAGCCGGTCTTGGCGCAACACGGCCAAGTTCTCAAGCCATCCTTGCAGATACACGCGAAAAAGAAACTCTTCGACGATCGGAGCGACTATGACGGCCGCGAAACCTGCAACCGCAAAGAATGTGTTGTTCGGATTGGCAAGTAGCGCATCAATCAGCGGATGTTTCTTTTCCGAATACGGGCTCAGCAGGAATTGAATCAAAAACACGGGCACGCTCATCAAACAAAAAGCGACAAATCCGAGGCGAATATCACCACTCACGACCGGCAGCCCGATATCGCGTGCCGTGGCCCCACTTCGCCAATGTAATAGCACTAGGGAGACTGCCCAAACGGCCAGACTCACAACCGAAAAAACTCCGATTCGATCCAAACCGAGTTCATCGAAATCCATTTGCGCGTCGGGAACACCACCAACGGCCGCACCTGCTTCGATCCCCACTCGAATGGCGGAATGAGGCTTTGGTAGCATTGGCGACATGGCGGCTTGAATGACAATGGCCGCCAGAAAGATCATGAGAAAATCTAGCAGTCCCCACGGCACGGAATTACGTGACTCATAGGGAACGGCCGGTTGACCTTGCAGATTTCGCCAAAAGAATTGCACCCATCCAAGCGCGCAGAGCGTAATTAGGATCAGCATCCATAACATTCCAGACATGGATACCAACGTACCTCATGGGATTTCGTGATTGGCAACAACGTATCCGCGGCTAGATTTCACGAACTAAGCGTGCGGCCGCGATAATGTAAATGATTCCGGAGTAGACCGTCGACAACACAGCAAGCCACACCAAACCAGTAACCAACAATGGCAAGTTCGGCCACGGATTACCCGGAACTTGCGTGGTGTGCAATAACCACAAGCTGCCTGCAACCGCGGCACACTGAAACACCATCTTAAGCTTGCCTGGCATGTTGGCCGAAAAGTCCTTTCCGCTTTGTTCCAGGAAACTGCGGATCACGGTGACGACAAGTTCTCGCCCGACAACGACCACGGCCATCCAGGCACCTACTCGCGAATCCGGTTCCGCCGCCAAAAAAATGAAGCTGCCGCAAATCACGATCTTGTCGGCCAGCGGATCCATGATTCGTCCCAATTGAGTTACTTGCCCGTAGCGCCGCGCCAACTGGCCATCGACCCAATCTGTTGATGCCGCCACAAGAAACAGTACAAGTGCAGTGACGAACCATTCGAAGTGAAATGCCAAAAAGACAAACAGGGACACAATCAGACGCAGTGCCGTGACTTGATTCGGCAAGTTCCAAGTCCGTTCCGTCGATTGCTCTGCCGCCACCTTTGATACCATAATTGCTTCAGCCACGTGAATTCAAGTCTTAAAACAACGCCTATACGACCGTGCACGATTCGACGCGTGTGGTGAATGACTAATGTCTAACGAATGCTGATTCAGCCAATTCCCGTCATGCCTGCGCCGCCACCAAGTCATAGCCATGCGTCGCCACAACTTCACCCAAAACAATCTCACCTGGTTGCGTGTCCGGCGCGGTCAACCAGACGACGGCATCGACGTCCGGGGCATCCGCAAATGTACGGGCAACCCAAACATTGTTCGCCGCGGGCACATCGGGCGCTGGCCTGTCAACAATCATCTCGAGTTGACTGCCGATCTTGCCTTCGTTCCAACGAAAGGCAACTTGCTGTTGTACTTGCATCAAGTGATCGCGCCGCTCCTCCTTCACCTTCTCCGGCACGTGATCGGGCAGTGTCGCCGCCGGTGTGTCGGGTTCGAGCGAATAAGTAAATGCTCCCATCCGTTCAAAATGTTGCCGCTCAACGAAATCCACCAACTCAGTAAACTGCTCGTCCGTTTCACCCGGAAATCCTGTGATGAACGTAGTCCTCAGCACGAGATCTGGAATCCGCTCGCGCAACCGGTCCAAGAGGTCCTCGGTTTCACGACGCGTCACGCGTCGAGACATCCGTTTCAACATCGTATCGTTAATGTGCTGTAGTGGCATATCCAGATATGGCAGTATTTTGGCGCTGCCGGCGATTTGGTCCACCAAGCGGTCGGTCACGTACATCGGATAGAAGTACATTAACCGAATCCAATCAATTCCTGGCACCGTCTCCAATTCGGCCAGCAACTCGGCCAAACGTGGCTCACCGTACAAGTCCATGCCGTAATACGGTGTGTCCTGAGCGACGATGATTAATTCACGCATTCCGCTTGCGGACAGCTCACGAGCTTCTTCAACAACCTCCTCGATCGGTTTGGTGGCATGCTTTCCCCGCATCTTGGGAATTGCGCAAAACGTGCACAGACGGTCGCAACCCTCTGATATCTTGAGATACGCAAAATGCGCAGGCGTGATCCGCAGGCGCTGGGTGTCGGGAAGCGCCCGAATCGGAGCGGGACGAAACACCGAGCGTTGCTCCGCCAAATCGCCAACAAGGCGATCCGCCACTTTCGTAATTTCTTCGCGCCCGAAAACACCTACCAAGTGATCGATGTCGGGGCAGTCAACCAGCAATTGATCTTTCTGTCGTTCTGCCAAACAACCACTGACGATAATTCCACGAAGTTGTCCTCGTTGCTTTAGTTCAACCATCTCCTGGATGGCCGCGTACGATTCCTCTCGCGCCTGTTCGATAAAACCGCATGTGTTGACAACGACAAAATCAGCCCCGACTGGCTCGGCTACCAATTCGTAGCCATCCAATCTGAGCAGGCCAAGCATTCGTTCACTGTCAACCAGGTTTTTGGGGCAACCAAGGCTTACAAAAGCATAGCGACCCTTGGAGGGTGCTGTGTCGGGTTGTCTGACGGCGGAAATCGTTGTCATCAATGGATCGTTTGGAAAGGTTGAACTGCCAGGTTCCTCAGTTACGTTCAGTTACGGTTTAGGAACACACTTCGCAAAAATGCACACTAGCCCGACGCGGGAGCGAGGGACACAAGGTTAATCGCTCCATGAGTTTACGTGATGTTGTAGTGTCCCTCGCTTGCGCGTCGGGCTAC
>CBDUAB010000614.1:0-3802 GCA_965365045.1 uncultured Planctomycetales bacterium | reverse complement strand
AGAACCGTTTGAGGAACATCAGATTGGCTCGTCGGCGATGGCTTACAAACGCAATCCGATGCGCAGCGAACGGATTTGTTCCTTGGCTCGGTTCGTGATGAGCTTGCAAGCCAATACCGCGCAGACTCTGGCGACCCAGTGGATGGAACGTACGCTCGATGACAGCGCCAACCGCCGACTGGTATTACCACAAGCTTTCTTGGCAACCGACGCGGTCTTGATCCTGTACGAAAACGTGGCGAGCGGACTGGTTGTTTATCCGCAAGTCATCGCCTCACGGCTCAACGAAGAACTTCCGTTCATGGCGAGCGAGAATATCTTGATGGCGGCGTGGGAGGCTGGAGGTGATCCCAAGCAGCTACATGAGTTGATTCGCCAGCACAGCCAAGCCGCGGCCCACGTCGTCAAGAACGAGGGCCGGCCAAACGACTTAATTCAGCGGCTCAAGTCGGATGTCGCATTCGCCGCGGTCGATCTTGACGCGGTCATCGACATCCGCCAGTTTGTCGGCCGCGCGCCGGAACAAGTCGACGAATTCATCACGCAGTACATCGATCCGATGCGAATCCGTTACCCCGCGGCGATCGGCAAGAGTCTCGACATTCACGTCTAATGAGAAATGTGGAAGCTGGTAAGAATCGTTGCTTGTCGCTTACTCGCCGCGCTGTTCCGGCGGGATCCGCTAACAGGCGCCGAACTCGCGATTCATGTCGAAACAGCGCGGCGAGTAAGCGAAGTCCAGCGTTTCGGTCCTCGCGCCGCTCGTTCCGGCCTACGGTGCTCGCGCCGCTTGCGAACCATCCCCAGGAATCCGGCGTAGAAGCGTTAGATTCTGAAAGCTATACTTTCCTACCAATTGGCACTGAAATCAGAGTTCAAACGAAGTTCAGCTTGGCACGGGAAGTGACCTGACATGACGGAATCCCCATCACAGGATCCTCAAGACGACGCAACAAATCCTTCCGGCGAACCACCCGTTTCGCCCGCGGCGAATCAAGCAAGCGGCAGCTCCGCCGAGACAACTCCGCCAAAACGAACGCCTCGACCTCGAGTGTTCGGGCGCGGTGGCTTCTTTGCGACAGTCATCCCGTTTGTCGTGTTTGTAGGCGGTTTGAATCTGGGTAGTTACTTCCAAGGTGCTCGTGACACGGCCCTCATCGGGCAAAAGAAAGAACCCGTGCTGGTTGCCATCGCGGAGCTGGATTCGCATTTCAATGATCTGGAAAAAGCTGGGAAGAAAGACGATGCGGCCGAATGGCGGAAGTATCTAAATTGGGAAGATTTCTGGGAAGCGGTGAAGGATCCGGACCACGAAGAAAGCCCGGAAACAAATCGCGACGCCGCCAAGCGCCTGTACGGTGATCGAGAAGGTCTTGACGGTCCCAAGTTCGTCAAGCTGCGCACTGAGTTCGAAAACTATGTTGCTTTTTGGGAAGCGTACTTAGCAGCAAAAAAGGGGGAGGAACCACCAGAAGCGGCCACCGGCGAGGGCGAAAATGGAGATGCGATCCACTATGTACGCTGGTATCCGACTTACTACACGTGGGTAATTGCCGCGACGACAGTGATGATGTTGATCGCCTTTCCTTGGTACCTCAAGACGCCTCTTAATTTTAGTTGGTGGTCCGTCATCATCGGTGTCGTTGGAATCTTTGCCTGGATCGGACTCTACGAACTTGACAACCGTCTGTTTCACCTGGGCGACTTGTTTGGTAAGTCGCGTGCCGCGTTTAATCCATTCACCGAACTCAAGCACGATCCGAAGTGGATGTGGCAGTTTATCTTCATTCGCTTTGCCGGTTTGGCGTTGATTGTGCCGGTGATCGAAGAGTTCTTCTTGCGCGGTTGGCTGATGCGTTACATCGACGACCCGGATTGGGACGAGATTCCATTGGGCGAAGCCGGGAAATATGCATTGATTGGCGTGCCGATCTACGCCGTGGTCCAGCACCTGAACGAACCACTAGCTGCTGTCGTCTGGTTCAGCATGGTGACTTGGCTATACCTCCGCACCAAGAGCATCTGGAACTGCGTCATCGCCCATGCGATCACAAACCTGCTGCTTGGACTCTATGTCATTAAGACCGGTACTTGGGAATTGTGGTAAGCCGTCCGGCTACGTAGCATAGGCGGCTCGCCTGTCTGTGCGTATTACGTCGTGCATGGCCAGTCGAATCGCCAACTCAGTCGAATCGCCAACCCGCTCTCTACGAGTATCGAAAACCATCCAAGCGATCACCGTACCCCGTATTTCATTGACCAGGTGGCACAATCCAACTAAACTCGGGAATCTCTCTCTTCTTGCGCGAGTAATTCCCAAATGTATCTCTTCCGGCAACTCGGGTTCCTCTTTCTCGTTGTCTGCGTCCAGATAATCTGCGTCGGTTCATCGTCGTGCCAAGTGCTCAATCCCGCTTGGAGCATGAAGGATGTTGGCCTTGGCACCAAGCCGTCATTTGACTTTGACGCGCAGGGCCGTGTACACGTCATGGGGATGACGGAAGAATTCAACGGCGTTGTCTGGTACGACGTTGCCGATTCAATCGACGGGCCTTGGGATCCTCAAACGTTGCAGACCGGTTACTTTTACGGACCAGGTGATCTGCGCGTCGATGCCGCTGGGAACGCGCACATCGCTTATCACGATCACGACCGTGCCGACGCGAGACATCTGGTCGTCGAAAATGATGGCACGGTGACAGAGTTCACCACTGTGTCACTTAGCCACGACGGTTGGGACAACGCACTTGCCTTTGACGACCAAGGTGGGCTCTACCAATCCAGTGTCGATCCGTCGAGCTTCGGCGCCATAAATAGTCTCCAATACAGTCAATTCAGTGGCGGCGAGTGGCAAATGGAGACGATTGCTGGCTCGGGTTCTTTCATGTATGGATTCAACACGTCGCTCGCGTTCGACAGCGGGGGCCAACCGCATATCGTTTACACCGGTGCGACCGACTGGACCGAACCTGGCGATCTCAAGTACGCACACCGCACGGGGGAAGGCTGGCAGATTTCGTCGATTGTCACGGACGGCATTCGTGGACGTTTTCCGTCGCTGGCCATTGACGGGCAGGATCGCCCGCATGTGGGGTGGTTGGACATTGACGAAAACGAACATACTCGTGGTTTCGTGCGATACGGTGTCATGGAGAACTCGGTTTGGTCGGTGGAAACCGTCGACACACTTGAGCACATTCAGCTGGGGTTTTCCGGCGGTCGAAAGCAAGTCTCGCTGGCGCTGGACAATGCGGGCGACGTGCATTTGGCCTACGGTGACAAACGTGTCGTCAAGTACGCACAACGCGCGGATTCAATTTGGCAAAGCACAATCGTTGTCGAGACGTCTGATGACGCTTACAACGGCTTGGTCGTCTTGCGCCTGAATCCTTTAGATGAATCGCCAGCAATCACCTTTTGGCAGCCCTCGATCCTCGCAGGTGTCGTCTGGCTCGCGGCGCTCGACGTTCCCGGCACGACGCCCGGGGATTTCGATGAGGACGGCGAACTGACCGCCGCCGATATCGACGAATTGTTCGCCGCCGTCCGCGATGAATCGACGGATGGACTTTACGATGTAGACGGTGACGGAACGGTAACGGCTGCCGACAGCACCTATTGGATCGAGCAGTTGGCGGCAACGCACGCAGGTGACGCTAACCTCGACCAAGCCGTGGACGCCGTGGACTTTCAAGCGTGGCACGCGAACGTGTTTGTCGATGGCACTGGTTGGGACCTCGGCGACTTCAACGGGGACGGCTTGAAGATCGGAAGAGCACACGTCTGAACTCCAGTCACGCCA
>CBDUAB010000613.1:0-3803 GCA_965365045.1 uncultured Planctomycetales bacterium | reverse complement strand
GGCTGGCTGCCGAGATTGGCCAGTTCAACAACCACTTCGCCCGTCGCTGGTGTTACTTCGTTGATGACAAGTGGAGTTTGGCTGTTGACGTTTCCACCGCCGTCCGTGAACGGCGCGTACCCAATTGCCGGAGAAATTAATAAGTCGCTGCTACCTGTTCCTGAATTCAGTCCTTGGATCGCCAAGACGTTGGTGCCATCTTGAATGAGCAGGTTCTTGTGAGCCGTTATGTTGAAGTCCTGAAAGGCAACGGCCGCGCTGTCGTCTTGCGTCGCGGAAGATCCAGAATCCCAAGATACGTTGGCCGGAGCGTTGGCGCGAGCAACCTCGACGCCATTCAAGTGAGCGACGAATCCGTCGTCGTACTTCATCTGCAGCACGAACGATTCCATGTCAGCAGGGTCGACGTTCGTGGAAAAGGAAACACGCATATAAAAGGACTCGCGGCCCGCCATTTGCGCATCGATGTCGAGTCCGATCAGCGCCTCGTATCCTGAGTTCCTCTCATAGCCGACTCCAGCATTGCCGCTGAGCCAAGTGGTATCGTTGAAATCGGTATCGTTCCACGATGTTTCCAGAGAATCGTTGCTGGGAACGAAAGCTCTTACCGCGGATCCTTCGGGCAAAATGTTCAAGAGATTCGTTTGTTCGCGACTAATAAAATTCTCTTTGCCCGGTGTGCCTCCAACTTCTGGGCTAAACGTCCAGTTCCCCGTGTCTTCCGTTGACGTCAGCTCGTCACGTTTGGCCAACGTCACTCCACTGCCATCGGGGCCAACGGGCCATTTGCCTCCGTCGCCGAAGTCCAGGACGTTCATAACACGCCCGTCGTTGTTGATCAGGCGGATTTCTTCGCCGCCATTGGAAAGGCGGCCGGAGTAAGGACCAATCGCGTCGGAAAAACCTGTGGCTGCGTCAAGCGCCGCCGGCGCAGCCGCAACCACCAGAAAACCACGCCCCGGAACTGTCGTGCCAGCGGGGAATTCGAAATCGACTCCACCGGCGAGCTGCCACTCGGAAACATCCATGTCGACAGCAAGCTGGTTGTACAACTCGATCCATTCCTGCGAATCGTCCGTGTCGCCGGCTGGGTTGTACATCAGCTCGTTGAAGACGACCGTGCTATCTAAAACAATTCGATTTTCAAGGGACTCAAGGTGAAACTTACGGCCAGATCGTTGCCGCGCAGCGTAGCGGATTCGTCGCTTTCTCATTAATTCCTCATAGTCTGCAAAAATCGGCCGCGAGGACCGGTCGAGCCCCAAACTCTCTAGTTTAACGTGATTGTTCAAGTTTAGCGAACATGTGATGAAGAGATTAGGTGAAATTGAAAAGGAAACTCGGAACTTTCTGAAAACCCTTGACGTCAAACTTATAGAAAAAAGGCGTCGTGTTGGGGTGCAGGAAAGCACCTCGCAAAAATGCACGTTAGTGACTTCAAAACTTGCGCATTGGGCTATTGAAGAAAGTGCGTTGCTGCAACCGCTGTGTTGTTGTCTACTGAAGAAAAGCAAAGGTGGAATCATGACTTGGACAAAGCCGTTTTTATTAGCGACCCTGAGTGTGTTAATCACGATACCGGCATTTGGACAGGGTGTGCTGGTTCCACATCACCACCACCATCATTGGCCATTACCGCGCCCTATCGTACGTCCTCGTCCACAGCCGCCAGTGTCGTACAAGATCAAAGAAATCTCGGTCCGTTCTCGAATTCAAGACCAAGTAGCTCGCACCCAAGTCACGCAATCGTTCGTGAATACGGGCAGTCGACAAATGGAGGTTAGCTTTGTCTTTCCATTGCCGTATGACGGTGCGATCGATCGGCTGACGTTCATGGTGGACGGAAAAGAATACGATGCTCAGTTAATGACGCGCGAAGATGCTCGTCGGATCTACGAAGGCTATGTGCGCCGCAATAAGGACCCAGCTCTATTGGAGTGGATTGGCACTGGCATGTTCAAGACGAGTGTATTTCCGATCCCGCCAGGGCAAGAACGGACCGTCACGCTGCGGTATACGCAGTTGTTGCGAAAAGACGAGAATCTGACCGACTTTCTGTTTCCTCTTTCCACGGCTAAATACACTTCACACGCAATTGAAAAGCTCTCATTCGATATATCCATCGAAAGTTCAGCAAAGATCAAAAGTGTTTATAGCCCCACGCACGCTGTTGAAATCAAGCGGGATGACGACAAACACGCCGTGGTTTCGTTGAAAGTTGAAAATCAGATTCCGTCGACGGATTTTCGCTTGTTCTTTGACACTTCGGAAAGCCAAGTTGGCGCAAGCGTGGTGAGCTATTGGCCCGAAGGAGAACCGAACGGCTATTTCTTGTTGCTTGCCAGCCCGCAAATCACTTCCGATGCGAGCACGCAACAACGCAAGAATACTATCTTTGTAATCGACCGTAGCGGCAGCATGAACGGCAAGAAGATCGAACAAGCCAAAGAAGCGCTGCGGTTTGTCGTCAACAATCTGCGCGAAGGCGATCTTTTCAACATCATTGCCTACGACAGTGACGTCGAGTCGTTTGAACCGGAATTGCAACGATACAACGAAGAGACTCGCAAGCAGGCGCTGGGATTTGTCAACGGGATTTTTGCCGGCGGAGGCACGAATATCGATGCGGCATTGAAAACGGCCATGAGTATGATTCAAGACGGCACACAACCGAATTACATTGTGTTCTTAACCGACGGGAAACCGACTGTCGGTGAAACGAACGAAGCCCGGATCGTTGACAACGCGCGCAAAAACAATCGTCATTCTGCCCGTCTGGTCAGCTTTGGCGTGGGGTATGACGTCAATAGCCGCCTGATCGATCGGTTGTCACGCGCCAATCGGGGACAGAGTGAATACGTGCGTCCGGACGAAGACATCGAAACCCACGTCAGCCGCCTTTATCGCAAGATTTCAGCGCCCGTGATGGTCGATGCAAGCATCAAGATTGATTTGGATGCATCCACCGCGGAACAGGGCAGTCCGACAAACCGAGTTTATCCAAAACAGGTGCATGACATCTTTGCGGGCCAGCAGGTCGTTTTGGTTGGTCGTTACAATACGAGCGGGGCGGCCAAGATCACGATCGCCGGTTCGGTTAACGGGGAAACCAAAACGTTTCATTTCCCCGCCGAATTCGCGTCCAAATCCGGTAACGAGTCTTACGCGTTTGTCGAAAAAATCTGGGCGTCGCGCCGCATCGGCGAGATTATCGACCAACTTGATCTGGAAGGCCAAAACCAGGAACTGGTAAAGGAATTGGTTGCGCTTTCGATTCAACACGGGATCATCACGCCATACACATCATTCCTGGCCGACGATCAGGCGAGTCCCGGAGACTTGGCGAATGTTCGTCGTCACCGAGAACGAACTGAACTCTTCTTGGAACGCTTAAGCGAAGCCGACACTGCTGCCGGTTTTCGTCAACGACGGTCGAAAAAGTCGCTGCAGGATGCTGCTCAATTACCAACCGCCCAAACTAGCAACCGGCAGATCGCCGGTGGTCGTGGAGTTGCTGGAGGCGTGCTGATTCAATCGATCGATAGCGGCGAAGAAAGCATTTCTGATGCTGTTGTGAACGTCGGCAAGGAAACAATCTATCGCCGCGGCAAAACGTTAATCGTGTCCAATGCACGCGATGTTGATCTTGAGAAAGACAAAGACCAGATTGTCGAGATCGAACGTTATAGCGACGAGTATTTCACGTTAGTCGCGGCGAACTCCAAATCGGAAAACGCAGTGTTGGCTCGCCAGGCTGCCGACGAAGAAATGATCATTCGACTGCGTCGCAAGGTGTATCGGAT
>CBDUAB010000612.1:0-3805 GCA_965365045.1 uncultured Planctomycetales bacterium | reverse complement strand
CGACCGTACCCATTTGTGGTGTCTGGTCGTATTTGGGATCCGGATCGACCCATTTTAATTTGGTTTCAATGCGACCGAACGGTGCCGGAACGCCGACGACATAGACCGGTATCTCGAAACGACGACAAAGCTCAACCGTTGGATCGAGTAGCTTCTGATCGCTACCGACCTCGTCTGTAAAGACGATAAACATGACATTGCGGACGGGCTCGCGCGTCGCGGAGATTCTGGTGCGGAACTTGCGATACTTCTCAGCCGCCATGGAAACGGCTTGAAAGACGTTTTCGATACCACTGTCATCGCGGTTTATGGAGGCAACGGCCGATTTGAGCTCCTTCAGATCGCTCGTTGGTCGTGGCGTCATCCAGCCGACATGCTCGCCAAAACCAATGATAACCGAAATCAGTGAGTCATTGGAGTTCTGTTCTCGAGACGCACGGCTGCCACGGGACTCGATGATCCCCAGCTCCTTGTAGATTTGATCAAAGCGATCACGGATCGTTTGACGCTGCCGAAGCAGGCTTCCCGATTGATCGAACAACCACACGATCAGCGTCGGACGTTCCTCGAGCGAACGTAGGATTTCTTCGGTAAGTCGGTCGATGGCTCCCGTGGCGCCGCTCGTGACGGCGCCAACGGTTCCTTTGACCGCGAAGTTCTGTCCAAAGTTCTCGCCCGTAGCGCGCGAAACCGGATCTTGTAGATCAATTAACCCGAAATCCATGACCGGGACATCGGGAGTTGGTGCCGCGGATTCTGGTGTGATATTGGGGGCTATGGGTGCGGCCAAATCGGCCCCGTGTAAACCACCCGAGCCGACATCATCGTTGGGCAAGTCCGCGAAGTGGAACTCATCGGGGATGATCGTCTCCACGTCATCCTCGTCCACCGGCGTCATCAACGTTAACGTGACCTGTTCGGCCGGCCGATAGGTCGAGATCATCGCCACGAAGATCAAGAAGAGCATATGAACAGCCAGGCTGACCAGCCAAGCTGGCGCGTCGCAATCCAGCGGAGTGTCATCCACGCCGGTTTTCACCTGCCACCAGGTACGGAGACGGGCTCTGAGATCCATGAAGATATTCCGGTTTCTCTGGCTATTCTGTTCCCTTAAGTATTTACTGGTTCACGAGTTGCGTCAAGCGCGCTGATTCAATCTTCGTTGACGCTGCTGGCGCTCGTTCGTACGATAGAGATAAGAGTCCATTCGTTTCCCAGGATCAAAGATATGACTTTTGAACGTTTTCCCGCATCACGTACAACGCCGGTCCAATGGTTGACGAAGATGCTTCTGGCTGGAGTAGCGACAAACGTTCTGCTGTTCAGCGGCGCGTCGTTTGCAGAAGAAAAAAAAACGCTGTTTGAAGACACTTTTTTAATAACCAAAGACGGGCTCAAACTAAAATGCCGTTTTTACCCTGGGGAACAGAGCAAGGAGACCGTGCCCGTCATGATCGTGCATCGCTTTGGCGGGCAGGGGAGTACTTTTTACGAGCTCGCGCAAGCCTTGCAAGAACCTGAAAACGGCGGCTGTGCGGTGATCGTTCCCGATCTGCGTGGCCACGGAGAAAGTACCGAGTGGAACCCTCCCGGCGCGGAGCTCATCGAACTCCGGCACGAGAACATGCGTCGTAATCAAATGCGGCGAATTGTGAATTATGATCTGGAAGCCGTTAAGAAGTTCTTGATCGAAAAGAACAATTTGGGTGAGCTGAACATTGACATGCTGTGTGTAATCGCTGCCGACACGGGAACCGTGTTCGCGATG
The DNA here is from genome assembly GCA_965365045.1 of uncultured Planctomycetales bacterium. Taxonomy (GTDB): domain Bacteria; phylum Planctomycetota; class Planctomycetia; order Pirellulales; family Pirellulaceae; genus CBDUAB01. The sequence continues at coordinate 2,037 of CBDUAB010000612.1, read as the reverse complement.
AATTGGATCGTCAAGGATTGGTCTTACGGACAGCTTGTCGGATATCGGCAAGGACAAGACGTCAAGGCGTTTGTGTTGATATCGCCCAAGCAGGTCTACAAGGGCGTCAATGTCCAGCAGGCGATTTCTCATCCAGTCGTTCGCAGCCGGCTCTCGGCCATGCTGTTATATGGTGACCGAGATTCAGCAGCGGCAGGCGTTAGTAGGCGGATCTATAACGCGCTGAAGCGGCACCATCCCGAAAAATGGAAATCAGAAGACGAGCGACGGCGCAAACAAGACCTATTCTTACGTCGTCTCGACACCAGTTTGCAAGGGGAAGCGTTGGTTAACCAGGCAAGTCTAAGAGTACCGTCGCTAATCGCCTCGTTCATTGACTTGAGATTGGTAAGTCACAAGGAACAGTATCCCTGGTCGAAACGCGAGAATCCTTTGAGCAAATAGTGATCAGAATTGACTAAGTACTAAGCGCAAACGTCCCAACCATCGATTCGAATTGCGGTCGGTATTCTTCGTACGTTTCTTCCGTCGCCATACAGGAGATCACGTACACGTGGTTGTTGTCGAGAATGACATAGGAATCCAAGACCAATTTAAATGTGCCTATTGTGTGACTGATGTGGGCCACGCGCGCTTCGAATCCGTTTATATTGGTTGGTTCATAGTTGGCCATGAAGCTGATGCCCGTTGCACTAAGGTCTTCCATGCTGTTTTGGATGTACTTGTCCAAGTTCATATCGGCAGGAATGTCTTCGACCGTTACGCTTAGGTTCTCGCGAAACGCATCGCCGGATCCTTCAAGCGGTGAAAGCCACATACGGTCCGTAAGCATCTGACTCCGTTTTTCTTCCCAGCCATGGACGTTTTTCAACACGTAATTCTTGCCCCGAAAGGAAAATCCCTGTGGCGTTTTAGCGGCATCGTTGTCACTACAGGAAGCCATCAAGATGACAACGCACAGAACTCCAACGTTAATGCGAGCCATGTGGCGATTTCCTGATCGTTCTTCGGGACATTGTTTGTTGGAACCATGGTAACATCCGCCACCAGCCGATGTTACGGTGATTGGCTACTTGCAGCGATCTTTCCGCGCTGCTCCGGTCCACGTAAGATGCTTGGTATGACTGACAACGCAGCAAGCCACCGCCGTCTTTGCCAAAGCTGGGATCGAGAGCGTCTCGAACATTACCAGCTCGACCAGCTAAACCAGTTGTTAAGTGCCGTGTTGCCGGCGAATCAGTTTTATGCCGAGAAGCTTGGCAAACTTGACGGCCCACTTGATTCGCTGAAAGATCTCTCCCGCTTGGCGTTGACAACGAAACAAGAGTTGGTCGACCAGGCCGATGAAGCGGGCATCGCGCCGAATCGAACTTTCCCAATTGACCGCTACGCGCGGCTGCACAGAACGTCCGGTACGCGCGGACGTCCATTGGCAGTGCTCGACACGACCGCTGATTGGCGTTGGTGGATCGACGCCTGGCAGTATGTCTTGGACGTTGCCGAGGTTACGGCGAATGATCGGGCAATGTTGGCGTTTTCGTTCGGTCCCTTCATCGGGTTTTGGAGCGCGAACGACGCGTTGGTGGAACGTGGGGCATTAGTTATTCCAGGCGGCGGAATGCCGACCGATACGCGATTGGAAACGCTGACACAATATGGGGTCACGGTTGTGTGCTGTACTCCCACGTACGCGCTGCGCATGATCGAGGCCGCCAATGCCCAGGACATTTCGCTCGTGAATTCATCGGTTCGTATCTTGATCGTTGCCGGCGAACCGGGCGGTTCGATTCCAGTAGTTCGACAGCGCATTGAAAACGGTTGGGGCGCGCGAGTTGTCGATCACGGCGGCGCGACCGAAGTCGGTCCGTGGGGCGTGGCAGACGCTACCGGAACTGGGCTGCACGTAATCGAGAGTCACTTTCTCGCCGAGTTCATTTCGGTGGAACGTAATGAACCTGCCGCGGAGGGCGAATTGTCTGAGTTGGTAAGATCGGAAGAGCACACGTCTGAACTCAGTCACGCCAATATCTCGTATGC
>CBDUAB010000611.1:0-3812 GCA_965365045.1 uncultured Planctomycetales bacterium | reverse complement strand
TGATGGGGATGCACAAGGACATTCGCTGTGACAAGTGCGGCTATGAGATTCGGACGGGTGCCACTGAGGAGCGGGAAAGGATGGCCGGGCCGGTGAGACAAGTCACGTGCCCGGTGTGCCGTTATCTCAACCCAATTGATACCTCACGCAAGAACCACATCTCGTTCAGCGGCGATCGTATTGTCGTCAATAAGTTTGCTTACCAATTCTCGGATCCCAAACGCTGGGATGTGATCGTATTCAAATTTCCTGGTAATCCAAAACAAAACTATATCAAACGTCTGGTAGGTCTGCCGGGCGAAACAATAGGTGTCAAGTACGGCGATGCGTACCGTTACGATGGTGAGCAAGGTTCGATTCTTCGCAAACCAACGGCCAAGATCGAACGGCTGCTTCAAGTGGTTCACGACAGCGAGTATATCGCGGATGAATTGGTCACTGCGGGCTGGCCTTCGCCGTGGCAGGCCGCGGGCAATGACAAATCATGGACGACGGCCGCCGACCAGCAGTCGTATCATCTCGAGTCGCCTGCCGACGCGGTTGCCTGGCTGAATTACCGCCAACTGCCGCAGGCCGCTGCCTGGGAGGCCATGAAAAGCGGTAGGAGCATTACAGACTTGCCAACGCGAGGCGAACTAATCACCGATTTTTGTGGTTACAACGCGTACCATTTCGCTCAAAGAATGGGCAGCGGTGAGGGACTACATTGGGTCGGCGACTTGGCCGTCGAGTGCGAAGTAAACGTTATTAGCCCGACGGGTGAATTATGGTTGGACCTCATCGAAGGCGGACGACATCACAAGTGTCGTGTCGACGTATCGACGGGGACCGCGGTACTCACGATTGACGATGGTAAAACACTTTTTGACGGCGGAGCCAAACCGGTCGGTCAACTGACCGCACAAACAAAGATTCGTAAACCGGGTCGATACGATGTGCGGTTTTCCAATGTTGACAACGAGCTGGTGTTATGGATCAACGGACGAGTGGTTCCGCTGCATTCCGACGGACAGACGCAACCGGGATATTACTCAGTTCCGGCGGGTGAGCGTCCGGTATGGAGCGAAGCCGATCCAGGTGATCTGCAGCCGGTGCGCATTGGCGGCAAAGATCTTGCGTTGGACGTCCGCGAACTGAGGGTGTTACGTGACGTGTATTATGTGGCGGCTGACAACAAGAATGGAATGATGTCCAATCAGTATGACTATCGTGGATCGGTGAATTTCGAAAGGCTGCGCAAACTATTTGTAACTCCCGAGTTGTGGGCAACGTCTGACATCTTTGACCGGCGTCGAGACGATGTTCGTTTTTCACTTGGCAAGGACCAGTTCTTTCCGATGGGCGATAACAGCCCGCAAAGTAAGGACGCGCGACTGTGGCATGGCATTCAAAGTACGCGCAATCTGAAAGATCAATACGAAATCAACGTGAATCATTACGTGGAGCGAGAACGTTTAATCGGGAAAGCTTTCCTGGTCTATTGGCCACATCCGTGGCAGATCAAAGCCGGCATCCGTCCGTTTATTCCTAACGTCAAACGGATGAGGCGCATTCGTTAGGGTGGGGATACGGGATGCGGGATGCGGGATACGGGATGCGAGATACGGGTTGCGGGATGCGAGATGCGAGATACGGGTTGCGGGATACGAGATACGGGTTGCGGGTTGCGAGATATGGGTTGCGGGATACGAGATGCGGGATACGAGATACACATGTGATGTCCGGCCCTCCACACGAAAAAGAAGAATCGTATCATTATCCCACATCTCGCAACCCGTATCCCGCAGCAGGAAAGCCATTCTTGAACGACTTCTAAGGTGAACAACGGCGATTTTCACGGAGGAATACCATGTCTATCTTGCAAGTTGAAGGGCTCGTCAAGAGCTTTGGTCGACGACGTGTGGTCGACGGCGTTGATTTCCATGTCGAAGAGGGCGAAATCGTTGGGCTCTTGGGGCCGAATGGCGCTGGCAAAACGACCTGCTTCCGGATTACGTGCGGCATGATTGAGCCGGACAAAGGAAGTGTCTCGCTCAGTGGTCAAGATGTCACGACTTGGCCAATGTACTTGCGGGCTCGCGACGGTGGGATGGGATACTTGGCGCAGGAATCGAGCGTCTTCCGCAAGCTCACGGTGCAGCAGAATTTGATTGGCATGATGGAAATGTTGGGCATGGATCGCCGGACGCGCAAGCAACGCTGTGAATTGCTACTGGAGCAGTTCGACATTTCGCACATTCGCCGTTCTCGAGCGGGGACATTATCAGGTGGTGAGCGTCGTCGACTTGAAATTGCTCGTTGCCTGGTATCTGATCCACAGATCATTTTGCTCGACGAGCCGTTTACAGGCATCGACCCCGTGACAATCAGCGGCATTCAGGAGATCATACGCCAGTTACGTGAAAACCGTATTTCAATCTTGATCACCGATCACCAAGTGCGAGAGACCCTCGAGATCACCGATCGCAGTTATGTGATTCGCTCCGGCCAGGTCCTGTGCCATGGAACGCCGTCGGAAGTGACCAGCAATCCAGAGGCGCGCAAGTATTACTTTGGTGAAAGCATTCACCTTCATGATGACTTGCCTCGTCGTCCGCACAAGACATCGCAGCCGCTGCAGCAAGGGTTGGCCAAGAAAGCGTAGCGCTGCAAGCGATGGCCATGGATTCCTTCTTTGTTCGCTTTCTCGAATCGCGCTGGCGCGTGCTCGTTTTGCTCGTGCTCTTTTGTTTGCTGGTGGTTTCGTCATTCGGCGTGCGGCGGCTGAGAATAGAAACCGACATCGACAAACTTCTGCGAACGCCCGATCCGGTTTTGGAGCAATTCAAACGTGACTTTCGTCTTGCTGACGAAGACATGTTTGTCATTCTGGAAGCAACAGATGATTTGCTTGAGCCCGCCGTACTAGAAACACTACGAATCATCCAACAACGTGTCACCGCGCTCGACGGCGTGGAAGAAACTGTCAGCCTGTTCAGTCTACGTTCCAAGCGACGCGCCGGCCGATATTTCTTACCGTTGCTGACATCACGTACCCTCAGCGAACAGCGTTGGTCGGCGACACGCGAAACTCTCCTGGAACATCCATTAGCCGTAGGGCCTCTGTTATCCAGGGATCTGCGTGCGACGTTGATCGTAGTTCGCCTGCACGACGGCTACGACGAAGTCTCTCAAACACTGCCTCTTGTCGCGGAACTGAGAGAAGTGACCCAGAACGAGCTTGCCAAAGTCGATTCAAAATTCGGGTTACGGGGGATCGTCACGGGATTTCCGGTGCTGCACGCCGAAATGTACGTCCTGTTGAGACGAGATCAGCGCATCTTTACGGCGGGAGGCATTGCGGTTGGAGCGATTATCGCCTGGTGGCTGTTTAGAAATCTGTTGGCCATCGTCGCGGTCGGCGCTGGTCCCGTTTTGGGCGCGGTGGTCACCTTAGGTTTGTCTGGTGCATTCGATGTTCCGGTCACCGTCCTGAATGCCATCATGCCCGTAATCGTGATCATTGTGGGCTATGCCGACTCCGTTCACCTGTTGATGGAGATCAGGCACAGGATTTCCCACGGTTCACCGGGCGCCGTGGCCATCGCAGAATCCGTGAATCGGTTGTGGCTGCCTTGCTTACTGACATCGATCACAACGGCAATTGGTTTTGGATCTTTGACATTATCACGCGTTGGCGCCGTGCGCGAGTTTGGCGCTTTGACGGCAACCGGTTGTCTGATCAATTTCATCACGGTGCAGCTCACTCTGCCGATTCTGGCGACGTTTTGGGCAAGACAGATTTCTCGGTCGGCGTCGAATAATGTGGCGTC
>CBDUAB010000610.1:0-3817 GCA_965365045.1 uncultured Planctomycetales bacterium | reverse complement strand
CGGGACAAAATACTGAGTCAAAACTTGTGTGTAAACGACAGGTTTTCAACCTGTCTGAGTAGCCATAAAGTTGGATGGTTGCTTGAATCGTTTCGTGGCTCGGACAGGTTGAAAACCTATCCTACGCCACTCATTGGCCGGAGTTATGACCAAGGCCTTCGGCCGCGCTTCTTGACGAACCTGTTTTATGTCGCGATGGTCTCTTCGTCCGGCCTAGCGACTACGGCTTTGCCGTTTCCGCTGGAGTTAGCTTTACGTAATCCAATCCGAACATGTAGGACTTGATCGCTTGTGGATTGGCACCCACGATGTCCACCGACAGAACATGGTCGCCGGCCGTCAAGCTATGATTCACGAACGTCTGAACACCCGTGGTCACGACATCTGGCGCATTGAATAAATCGATCGGCCCGCCCAGGGACTGCTCGTCAAGCGACAGTTGCACGATGCCATAGTCACGAGCTTTCGTCATCACGATCTCAATGTCGTATTTACCTGACTTAGCGACCGGCAATTTTAGATCGAGTCGCGCGCTGGGCTCGCGAGGAGTCCACCAAAGGTGGCTGTTGCCACTCCAACGGTCATTCTTAAATCCTCCCATACCTTGTGGCGATACCTCACCGGCGGTTCGTTTGATTACCGCGAGTGATTCGCCTTCCACGGCGTGTGGAACTTTGCCGGTTTTCACATCAATGGGTGCCGCTGGCCCGCGCGGTGTAACTTGGATTGGACTGGCGACGTAAGCGACTAAATCACGGATTTCTGCCTTATCCAGATCGTCAAGCAAGCCTTCTGGCATCATGGACTGTTCCAAGATCCGACGACTTCCGACGTCTTTTGTAGGCACGATGATCGTATCGTTCACCGTCTTTATCGTTAGCACGTTATCGGTTTCGAGTTGAATCAATCCAGAGACAATGCGTCCGTCCTCTAATTCAAATTCCGTCAAACGGTAATCCCTGCCAACCACGGCACTCGGCGCCACAATGTTTTCGAGCACGTAATCCAGGTTCGCTCGATTCGAGCCTGTCAATTCCGGGCCCACGGCACTGCCCTCACCAAATAACCGATGGCAAGTCGCACAGTTCTTGTCGAACAAGCGGCGACCATTGCCGCGGTCGCCTGCTGCCAAGCGATCCGGTGCGAGGTCGGTCTTGAGTTGCTCAATGCGAACTTTTTTGTCAGCCGAAGTCGATCGAATCGCCCCCCAGACATCCGTAACTTGTTGTTTGAGCGCGGCGTCATCGAAGCGAAGCAACTGACGAATGTGAAACGCGTGGATGTCAGTGCGAGGTAGCTTGCCATCGCTCACCGCGACGAGCATAGCGCGGGCATAATTAGCTCGTGAAGTAAGTGTTTGGACGGCATCTCGTTTTTCCGTGTCCGTAAACGTCCCATAGCGAGACAAGATATGTTCTGGCGTTGCCTCGTCGTCAAAGTTTGCCAACGCCCGTAAGGCCGGTCCGCGCAAGTCGGCTTCAGCCAAAATGTTGTGTAGCAATGGCACCGCTTTTTCGTCTCGTCCGTTCACGAGAGTGGCCAGCGCTTTGACGCGCTGCGGTGTTGGTGCGTTGGGATCGGCGAGAATCTCCCGCATCCGCGGCAGCACGCGGCGGTCGCCAAAGATAAGGGCCAACTCGTCGGCCTGTCGATGGATTTCTTCGTTCGCAATCCCAGCCAGTTTGGCATAAGCGGTCTGCCAACTAGATGGTTGCTTCACGTCCGCCCGACCTCTCAGCGCGTTCAACGTTTCTTGGAGAAGTAACGATTGTGTTTTCTCGTCAGTCGCGGCCGCAATCGCTGCCGTTACGGCCGGCAAATGTTCTTCGTTGCCGGCGACTCGGCGAACGAGATAACGCGTGACTTGCGGCAGTTTAGATTGTCTAGCCATTTCCAACGCGCGCTTGGGCGATGCCGCGGCCAGTGGTTCGACGCCATACCAAATTATCAATGGCAGATTATGGTCATTTGAGTCGGCGGCATGCGACAATAAATTGTGGGCGATTTGCCAACGTTGATCGTGTGGCAGACGTTGCAGTGCCGAGGCGAGATAAAGACGTACGCGAGGTGATTCATCAACCGCTGCCATTCGTTCCAATTCGGCGATGACGGCGGGTTCGGCATGGCGATCTTCGAGAGCCAATTGAATTGCCCACGCCCGTACGGTGGCATCCTCGTGAGACAACAGATCCAACAATTCCGTGCTCGAAAAGCCACCGGTGACGTGCAGTGTCCAAAGTGCGCGCAACTTGACCGACGTTTCAATCGACGTTTGCAAGAGATGTTTTAGCGCTGCATGCGTCGCGGCATCACCGCCGCGCTCCTGCAACAAGCGCCGCGCCATACGCACGTACCATTCGTTACTGTGCGTATGAAGCTTGACAAGCTCACGATTGTCGAGTTGGGACAGATCAACTTGGACGGACTCTCGTGGTCCGTAACGGACGTTGTAAACACGCCCGTTGCTGCGGTCCCAGATTTCCGGTGTCGCCCGATGGCAAGCATTGCGATCGTACCAGTCGATCAAGTACACACTGCCGTCCGGACCGTATTTAAGATTGATGCCACGAAACCAGTGGTCGTTGGCAAAAAGGATGTCGTTGCCGTGCTTGCCAACAAATCCCGACCCGTTCGGTTCCAAGATCTCGTTGTTCACACGGTTGCCGTGGACGTTACAGACAAACAGCGTGTCACGATACTTTTGCGGCCAATTGTCGCCAAGGTAAATCATGCAGCCGCAATGGGCGTGACCGCCACCGGCTGAGGAAGTGTCGGTAGGAATGTCCACCACATCTTTACCCCACCAGGCGTGGTCGCGAATGTTACCCGCGTAATGTCTGTGGTCGGCAATCGTTTTGATGTCGTTGTAGACATACGGGTTGAAGTGCTGTCCGCCTTGCCGTTCATAACGGGCACCTTGAATCATGTGATACAAATGGGGTATCACGCAGGCCGTGATGAAAGCCTGCCCCTCGGCATCGAAGTCGACGCCCCACGGATTGCTGGTGCCCCAGGCAAAGACTTCGAACTGGTGGCGTTGCGGATGGTAACGCCAGACGCCTGCATTGAGAGGTGTGCGTTTGTCATCGGGCGCGCCTGGCTTGCCGACGCGTGAATGCGTAAAGACTCCGTGGCAACCGTAAAGCCAACCGTCTGGTCCCCAAATGAACGAGTTGAGTGTTTCATGTGTGTCCTGGTAACCAAAACCATCCAGCAAGATCCGCGGCTCGCCGTCAGGCCGGTCATCGCCATCTTTGTCAGGGATGAAAAGCATGTAGGGAGCAGCACCGACCCACACGCCACCGAAGCCAACCTCCAACCCACTAACAAGATTGAGTCCTTCGGCAAAGGTTTTTCGCGAGTCAAGCTGGCCGTCGCCCGTAGTGTCTTCGAGGATAATGATTGTATCTCTGCCCTGCCCTTCCGGAGCGCGCACGGGATACGTGTAGGCTTCGGCAACCCACAAGCGTCCACGATGATCGATCGCAAAAGCTATTGGTTGATGCACCTGAGGTTCGCCAGCCGCCAGCGATACGTGAAATCCATCCGGGACCGTCATTTGTTCGGCAGCCGCTGTTGGCGAAAGCCCATCCGCAAAATCCTGAGGCTGGGCCCAAACCGTGCCGGGCACCTTGGTTGCTGAGAAGATGCTGGTGCTCAAAAGGAGAAGCACGTAGCTTTTGACGCGGCGGGATAGAACAGCATTCATGTCGTTTTGCTTGTTGAAGTGTAATGGAACTTGGTCTGCATAACACGAGGCAACATTAGCCCGTGGGCTCTGCAATTATCTTACAGCTTTACCGCTTGCCGCAGGAGA
>CBDUAB010000609.1:0-3827 GCA_965365045.1 uncultured Planctomycetales bacterium | reverse complement strand
CAGCGACGAATCAGACAACAGCGACGAAGCAGACAACAGCGGCGAATCAGACAACACGGACGAATTAGACAACAGGGACGAATTAGACAACAGCGACGAATCAGACAACAGCGACGAATCAGACAACACGGACGAATTAGACAACAGGGACGAATTAGACAACAGGGACGAATTAGACAACAGCGACAAATCAGATATCGACCAGCAGTTCGAGCCGGACAATCATGACGAAGCAGTTGTCGATCATGAAGAACGGGATAGTGACGAAGAGGATAATGACGAACGAGATCGTGACGAACAGGAAGAAAATGGCAGCGTCGAACTGGCTAACGACGACGACGGCACGCTTAACACCGCCCCGGATTACCGAAGAACCGCCGCGGCTTTGTCGAAGTTAGCGACCAACGACAAGTGCATACGCCTGTTCGCTCGCGTGGATGATGCGGCGGAAACCACTTACACGTTGTTCAAGGAAAACCGCATGCCAGAGTCTAAGGGACTGATTGGCAAAATCCTCAATCGCACTTTGGGACCAAAGCAAAAAGGAGTCCTGCGAGAGCAGAAGATCGATGCCAAGAAGCTGCCGGATTTTGAATTGGTCCGCAAGTATCTCGGCCCAGCAGGCGCTTTTGTCCAGATCGAACCGGATGGTTGGTTTACCACGTTGATTGTTCTCAAGACGGACGAAGACGTGAAACCGGTTGACGCACCCGTCGACGCGCCGGCTGTATCAACGGCCAGTACACCCGGCGACACGACGGAGCAGTAGTGCCGCGGCTGCTTGAACGGACCGCGAAAAAACAGCTTGATCAAATCCGAAACTCGCAGCACGAAATCCAGGCTAGCGCTTTATCAAAGCTAAGAATTAGGGCTGCCTGTATTAGCCGTTTGGGCGATAGCCCCGGTTGTTTACGAGGGAACCGTGGCTATCGCCAAAACGGCTAATCCTAAAATCAAGCTTTGGCAAAGCACTAGCTCGCATCTGGCACATCTTCGTTCGTGGCATCTGGTGTGTCATTTTCGGGCGGCAGACCAACTTGGATTTGATCACCCTCGATACGCACTTCGTAGGCGTCGGTCTTAATAACCGGATTATCGCACCACGTGCCGTCACACACCCGAAAACGCCAAGCGTGCCACGGACACGTGACAACGCCCTCTTCAAGATGGCCTTCGGCCAGTGAAGCTCCCATGTGTGGGCAAAAGTCATTAATCGCGTGATATTCGCCGCCTTCATTGAATACTGCGATCATTTTGCCGTGCACCGCGAATGCGACACCGCGCCCTTCTTCAATGCTACCTACTTTGGTAACCGTTACGAATTCGGTCATCTGGTTAGTTCGACTGACTGTTTGAGTTTGTCACTTATGGCACGCCGCCGTTGGTGACTTACTCCGAGACGAATCGTATCTCTATCTGTGGATTCAAAAGCTTTTCACGATCCAGAATACAGCGACGTTGGCCATTCGAACAAGCTCTATCGTTTGGCAACGCGAATTCGATACAGGTTTCGCATTAGCATCGGATCATGTTGTCGATGCGTGACTTAAGGGCTAACATGGGAAGGACTTGCAACGACGGGTCTGAGACCGACAGACGCACGGACCACCCACCCCAAGACGAAAGGCCGTTTACATGCTGAACACGCAACTTAAAGAGGCTGTGACACGGGAAGTCCTGCCGCGCGTACGGGCACCTGCCCAATACATCGGTGGCGAAGTCAACATCGTTCGCAAGGATCACCGCGAAGTGCGTGGCAAGCTCTGTATGGCTTTCCCCGATGCCTACACGATCGGCATGAGTCACCATGGTCTGCAGGTACTGTACTCGCTGATGAATGATCGCGACGACTGGGTCTGTGAACGAGTTTTTACGCCATGGATGGACATGGAATCAGAGCTGAGGCGAACTAGTATTCCGCTTTACAGTCTCGAGACGTTTACGCCAATTGGCGAGTTTGACGTGCTGGGTTTTACGCTTCAATACGAAATTTGTGCTACCAACATCCTCACGATGTTGGATCTATCCGATATACCGCTTCATTCCACCGCGCGTACGATGTCCGCTCCCCTGGTTATCGCGGGCGGTCCGTGTGCACAAAACCCGGAACCACTGGCACCCTTTATTGACTTGTTTGTTTGCGGAGACGGCGAACCGGCCTTGCCGCGAATCTGTGATTTGTGGATGGATCTCAAGGAAGAAGAACTCCGCCGGCACGGATTACGAACGGGAGAGGCGGGGCAACACCAGCGTGCGGAGATGCTCGCCCGTTTGGCCGCCGAATTTCCATTCTGCTATGTGCCACGATTTTATGAACCGGAGTACATCGATGGGCGTCTAGCTGCACTGAACCGGACACGATCCGAAGTGCCCGAAACCATTGAGCCATCATTGATCGGTGACCTCGACGCCACGCCGCTGCCTACAAAGCCGATTGTGCCTTTTGTCGAATGCGTTCACGATCGCATCGCAATCGAAATCATGCGCGGTTGTCCGTGGCAATGTCGATTTTGCCAAAGCACCGTCATCAAGCGACCGCTACGCATCCGCACGGTCGAAACGATCGTGCAAGGCGCATTGGAAAGCTATCGCAACACGGGGTTCAACGAAATCTCAATCCTTTCGCTTTCCAGCAGCGATTATCCACACTTTACGGATCTGGTCGTAAGGCTCAAAGAAGTCTTCAAACCACTCGGCGTCAACATTTCTGTACCGAGTTTGCGCGTCAACGAACAATTGCGGTCGATCGCCGAGTTGATCGGCACCGATCGACGGTCGTCACTCACGCTGGCACCCGAAGTCGCTCGGGATGACATGCGAGAACAGATTCGCAAGAAGATCAAGAACGAGGACCTTTACGAGGGGTGCCGGCAGGCGTTCCGCCATAACTTTAACGCCGTCAAACTCTATTTCATGTGCGGATTGCCTGGCGAGCGGAAGGTCGACCTTGACGGCATTATCGATATGGCGGAAACCATTGCTCAGATTGGCAAGGAGGAACGGGGCCGTTATCCGAAAGTGACCGCCAGCGTTTCGAACTTTGTGCCTAAATCCCACACACCTTATCAATGGAACGGGATGGAACGTCGCGAGTATTTTGAGCAAGCCCACGATCACTTATGGCAACGGCGAAAAATCCGCGCCGTGAACGTCAAGTGCCATGACATCGATACTAGTTTGCTCGAAGGCGTTATCAGCCGCGGGGACCGCCGCACGGCGGATGCGATCGAACTGGCATGGCGGCGAGGTGCACGGTTGGATAGCTGGCAAGAACAGATGAACGCCAAACGTTGGTGGCAGGCGCTCCGCGACGTGGGCATTGACGTTGAGCGGCAATTGCACGAACCCTACGAGCTCACCGACAAACTGCCGTGGGACCACGTCAATGTCAAATACGGCCGCACTTTCCTCGAAAAAGAACAGCAACGTTCCGTCGTGCAGTTGGATTCCATGGCTGACGCGAAATGAGTCGTGAGTGATCGGTAATCAGTGGTCAGTCATTAGTCATTAGTCATTCGCCCCGCGCCCCATGTCCCACAACGACATCTCACTGAGCGATTTTCAACGTCTGATTCACAAGATGTACTTCGAAAAAGACGCAGCGCGCGGCGTGGACGGAACGTTTATGTGGCTGATCGAAGAAGTGGGCGAATTAGCCGCGGCGTTGCGCTCGGACGATCGCGAGAATCAGATGGAGGAGTTCGCGGATGTCCTGGCGTGGCTAACCACAATCGCCAACGTCAAAGGCATCGATCTTTCCGAGGCGGTGGCTCGCAAGTACGGTAAGGGTTGCCCCGGCTGTGGCAAATATGCTTGTAACTGCCCCG
>CBDUAB010000608.1:0-3829 GCA_965365045.1 uncultured Planctomycetales bacterium | reverse complement strand
GGTCGTGCTCGCCGTTCGCGAAGGCCTCGGTCGGCGGCCACGCTGTACCTGCCGCAACACATACTCGACAGGAGCGCGGTGGACAAAAGTGCCCTTGCCAGGATCAGACCAATTCGTCGCTCAACCATTACGCCGTATTCTTCCTTCTCTTCGTCTTTGGTTTCTTCTTGGGCGTGCCGGCGTCTTCTGTTGTGCTGCCTTGACGGCGGCTGCTTCGGCGCGTGCGTCGAATTGCGGATTGGCATCCGCTGGAATAGGAGCGCCGATACGCTCTCGCCAGGCGTCCAGCCGTATGAGCAATTCTTTTGCTTTCTCCGGCATCGACGCGGACAGGTCATTCGTCTCGCCGATGTCCTCTTTCAGATTGTAAAGTTCAAGCCCATTGTCTTCGAAGTAATGATGAAGTTTCCAATCGCCGAGTCGAATGATGCTACAAGGTCGCGTGCGAAACAACGGGTCACGAGCTTCACGGCCGTCGCGCGCATTTGCTTGCAGATAGGCGGGAAAATGCCAAAACAGTGCACGCCCGCCGAGTGATCGCGCGGAATCATTGGGTAAAGGGCCCGGGGATTGGGGGGCCTTGAGCAACGGAACGATGCTCACACCGTCGAGAGGCTGATTGGGTGGCAATTTGGCGCCGGTCATTTCGCACAACGTTGGATAGAGATCGACGCCGGTAATTGGTTCAGCGCTTGTCGTGCCGGGTTCTATAGCGCCCGGCCATTTGACGAAAAACGGCACGCGAATCCCGCCTTCGTAATAGCTGCCTTTGCTCGCCCGCAACGGCGCCATGTCCGTCGCGCCGCCGTAGCCACCGTTGTCGGAATAGAAAATCACGATCGTGTTCGCGGTCAGCCCCATTTCGTCAAGCGTCCGTACGATCTTGCCAACTCCGTCATCGACCGACTGAATCATCGTGGCCATGGCGATGCTGTCGTGCAACTCGCCCGGTTGTTTCGCCTTGAACTTGGGAACCAGTTCCTGTTTGGCATTGAGCGGCGTGTGTACCGCAAAGTGCGTCAGATACAAAAACCAAGGTTTGGCTTTGTTGTCGCGGATGAATGTAATGGCTTCGTCGCTCAATCGATCCGTGAGATATTCATTCTCGGGCGCTTGCTCGAGGCCCGGAACCGCGCTACCTGAATACACGTGCGGCGGATAATAGCCTTTGGGCGGACTTCCCGAATGGGTACCACCAATATTGATGTCAAAACCGTAGGGTACAGGATTGCGACTCAAGTGCCATTTGCCCATCGAAGCCGTTACGTATCCAGCTTCTTGCACACATTGCGCCCAGGTTCGGATTTTGGGATCAAGCGAATTGACGCCTGGCACATGCAGCAGCCGGCGGAATTTGGCATTGCCTCGTGGCCCCGTGCCAACATTGAAAATCTGGTGACGTGGGGTGTATTGTCCAGACAAAAGGCACGCGCGAGCCGGAGCGCAATTGGCCGCGCACGAATAGGCATCGGTAAAGATCATGCCCTCCGCCGCCAAGCGGTCGAGATTGGGTGTCTCAAAGAAGTCCGACCCCATGTAGCCGGTGTCTTTCCAGCCAAAGTCGTCGAGATAGATGAACAAGACGTTCGGTTGTGCGGCGTAAGCGGAGGAGGTTAACAGACCGCACAGTATTAAGACGCCGACAAATGACTTAAGGACTCGTCGAGCATATGATTGATCAAACATGGAACTCTTTTTGTCTGAGGAGTCGGCGTCACCCATGGTAGCCGTCATACTCGGTAGTGGCGAGCACGCGATTCTCAAAAACCTCCGTGTTCCGATTCTAGGTGGATCCCGCGAACCGAGTGGGACTTGAACGGCGACAAAACGCGGCAAACTTGCCCCCAGGTCCCGCTCGGCTCGCGGGACCCACATTGGTTTTGGGCAATTGACTTGCCCAATCGTCCTGCAATCGCCTATCATGAATCCAGGGTAGAGTCTTGGCCAAAGCTCTATCCGGGGGGCGTGCGGCGCTAAATCCACAGCGCCGAAAGGGAACAGAAATGAGTTGCTTTTCTCGGTTGTCGCGAGGCTGTCGTATGCGCCGGTCAATTGCCATTGCCAGTGTGATCTTTGGTTTGGCATTGGGCGGCGTCGCTCCGGCGGCGAATCCGTATGTTAATCTCGGCCCGACCGCCGACTTTGCCTTGGATCAGCCCTTCGTCAGCTTCACGATGTCCGTAAGCGGCACCAACTTGGGTCCCGCCAGCGACGCCCAAACATTCTTGTTGGACACCGGTGCCAGTAGTATCGTCGCCGTGGGAGCGGCCGCGGAAGATCTTCACAATTCGATCGGTGACTTCAATCAGGGCGTTTTCAAAGAACAAGGTGTCGGTGGTTTTATTAATTACTTTGTTTCGGCGCCGTACGAAATGACAATTCACGGTACCGGCGATCAACAAATCACGATCAGCGACGTCAAAATCCTCTCTGATCCGGAACAGGATTTTGGCTTCGGTGCTGGCTTTTATGGAATCGTCGGCATGCCCGCCATGGTGAATCGTGTTACGACGTTGGACATGACGAGCGAATTGGGCGGGATCGACATAACGGATCTCGACGCGTTAATCGATTACCTAACGAACGGTGGTGCCGCGTCGTCGGTGGGAGTCGGCTTTTCGAACGACCTTCCACCATCGAATGGGCATCGGTATGGCGTTCCCGTTTCTGCATTACACTTTGATCCTGAAGGGAGTGTTGTCCCCACGGCTGCGCCGCTGCCGCTGCTCGAAGTGACCCACCGCCTGGGCTGCGAGACGAGCACCGGCAACTACGTGATGGACACCGGTGCCCAGCTCAGTTTGATGTCGATGGCCAAGATCGGGGAGTTGGGTTTGGATATTTCCGACGCGTTTTCCTTCGTTGACATCCAAGGCGTCGGCGGAATACGCAGCGTGCCGATTTTCTTGCTCGATGAGTACCGCATCACGACTAGCGACGGTGTTGATTTGGTATGGCGTGACGGAGATCCCGAGTCGCCAGGCCTGCAGGTCATCGGTCTGGACTTGCACCCTTCGCTTGATGGTGTAATCGGTTCTGACTTGTTGACCGGTGGATTACTCAACCTCGATGAAATCGACTTGAACGACATTTGGAACCTCAATTTTGAACTCGGTGACAATCCAATCGAGAAAGTTCAATTTGACTTTCGCAACCTTCAACAAAGCGACGGTTCCGGCACGGGCACGATCTTCTTCGACCTAAGCGCGGACATTGATTTGATCGCCGGTCCCGATCCCGTATTGCCTGCCGACGCCAATGGCGACGGCGTCATCGATGGGATTGACTATCAGGTTTGGGAAGAAAACCTGTTTCGGTCTGGCACAAGCTGCTCGACCGGCGACTACAACCACGATGGCCGCACGGACTTGTCTGATTTCAATATCTGGAACGGCTCGCAACCAGACATTTCCTGCGATTTGAATGGCGACTTCTCCTGCACCGTCGAGGATTTGGATATGTTGTTGGGAGCAATCGGAACCGAGAATCCCGCCTTCGATTTAGATGGCAGTGGCGGTCCCATTAGCACCGACGATCGTGACATCTGGCTCAGCCAAAAAGGCTACGAGGAAATCGGCGGACCTTATCTGTTGGGCGACGTCAATTTTGATGGCGTCGTCAACGCCAGCGATCTAAACCAGCTCGGCCAGCATTGGACGCAAACATCGGTCGGCAGCTATGCTCTCGGCGACCTCGATGGTGACCAGCATGTAAACGCCGCGGATCTCAATCAATTGGGACAGAATTGGCTTGCGACCTCCACGGTCGGTGCGGCGGCGGCTGTTCCCGAACCACAGTCGATCGTGCTTGGGCTTGCGGCGCTGCTCAC
>CBDUAB010000607.1:0-3832 GCA_965365045.1 uncultured Planctomycetales bacterium | reverse complement strand
CGCGACGTTCATCAACTTCGATGGCACGGGTGCCGACATCCGCTACAACGTGGGTGTGAGGATTCGCGGCAACGGGTCACGTGGACGGACTCCGCCAAACAACCGCGTCAACATTCCCAGCGACACACCATGGCAAGGTGTCGACGCGATCAATCTCAACAGCCAATATCCGCACGGGCAACTGCTGGGGATGACGCTGTTCGAGCTTGCTGGGCTTCCGCAGGAAGACGGCACGCCAATTCAAATCCGGTTCAATGGAAGACAAGTCGCAACGACTCCAGCCCAGCAAGGATCGTTCGTACGGTTGGAAGTGACGAATTCGGATTGGGCTCAAGCACACTTTCCCAATGACTCCGCGGGAAACCTCTATCGCGGAACGAACGGGCCGTTGCAGTATAACGGCGATAACGCGAACAACTATCGCAATGGATATAGAAAACAATCCAACAGTTCCCAGGACGATTGGTCTGACTTGATCGCGCTGACGCGGGCGTTGGACCGCAATCAAACACCTGATAACGTGTTTATTCAGACGGTCGAACAGGTCGCCGACATCGATCAGTGGATGCGATTCATTGCCGTGAACACGATCCTAGTCAACGAAGAAAACGGCTTGATTAATGGCCGAGGCGACGACTATGGCCTCTACTGTGGCGTGATTGATCCGCGCTGTTTGCTGTTGCCACACGATATGGACACGATCTTTGCGGAAGGCGACCAGGATGCAAATTCGGCAACCGTGACTCGCAACATATTCGAACCACGCAACAACCCAGCTTTTGATCGTCTCTTGGATGTGCCCGAATATTTGGACCTCTACTATTTCCATCTCCTTGATTTGGGCACATCGGTCTTTAGCGAATCGCAGCTTATTCCACTTATGGACAACATGTTGGGAGATTGGGTTGATCCTGCCGTGCTGGACGGTATGAAGAGTTTTGCCATCGACCGCGTGGAGTGGGTCCTTTCGCAGATTCCCGGGGACATCAACGTTCCTCCCGTGGCGACCGTATCCGGTGAACCTCCAGCCACAACGCCTTTTGGAACAGCCACGCTGGTTGTTGGCGGTTTGGGGGTCACTCAATACCAGTACCGCGTCAACGAAGGCGCGTTCAGCCCATTAACGCCAGTCGCAACGCGGATATCGCTAAACGGTCTAACGGATGGAGAGTACGTTGTCGAGGTCGTCGGCATCAACTCCGTGGGGACCATCCAGACGCAGCCAACGTTGTCTCACTCCTGGATAGTCAACAGCGACTACTCGGATCTAATCATCAATGAAATATTGGCCTCGAACCGAACGACACTAAACCACGAGGGAACGTTCCCAGACGCCATTGAGCTGTTCAATCGCGGCGCGACAGCCATTTCGTTGGAAGCAATGACGCTTACGGACGACCCAGCAATGCCGGATCGATTCACTTTCCCAGCCGGCACAACGATCAACCCAGGCGAGTATTTAGTCGTCTATGCTGACAGCTCGGCGACAAGTGGAATCCACACCGGGTTTGGCCTGAGCGCAAACGGAGATGGCGTATACCTGTACGACGCCGAGTCTGAGGGTGGGGCTCTGCTGGATCAAGTCGAGTTTGGGCTGCAGATTGAGGACTCCTCCATATCGCGAGACGCGGAATTTGCGTTTTTGCTCTCGCCACCTACGATCGGACAATCCAACGCACGACGACGGTTGGGAAGCCCCGTGACGCTCAAGATCAATGAATGGTTGGCTAGTGGCGATCGTTTTACGTCGGATGATTTGATCGAGATTTACAACGCGAGTCCTCTTCCAGTTTCATTGGCGGGACTGTTTCTGACGGACAACCCGGTTGGCTGGTCAACAAAACACGAGATCGCCCCGCTGTCGTTCATTGCCGGTTCTGGTTATCGCGTGTTCGTCGCGGATGACAACGAGGACGCGGGCGCGAATCACGTGAACTTCAATCTAAACGCCAATCGCGATTCGATCGCGCTATTTGATCAGCATCTTAATCGCATCGACATGGTTATTGTGCTGCCTCAAACCACTGACGTTTCCCAAGGACTAAGCCCCGATGGATCAAGCACCTTGGCCTATTTCGGCTTACCGACTCCAGGCGCATCCAACGTCGACAATCCCGTCGCTGCCCGACTCTTGAATAGCCTGAGGATTACCGAATTGATGTACAACCCGCCAGGCTCAGCCGAGGATCAAGAATTCATCGAGTTGCAGAACGTCGGTGAGTTGCCCATTGATCTGACCGGCGTGCGTCTTCGCGGCGGAGTAAGTTTTACGTTTCCCAACCTAACGATGCAACCAAGTGAAATCATCGTGCTGGCGAACGACTTGCCAACGTTTCGGTCTGTCTACGGAACGCAGATCAACGTCGTTGGTGAGTATAGTGGCAATCTCGACAACAGTGGGGAGCGGATTTCGCTGCGGCTTCCGTCACCACTGGATATCGATATTCTGCGATTCGACTATGATGACAATCCAAACGACGATTGGCCGACCGCAGCCGACAACGGTGGCGCCTCGTTGATCGTTGTGGATACCGAGGGCGACTACGACGACGGTGCCAACTGGCAAGCGAGTCTCGCTACAGGGGGAACTCCAGGATCGGCGGGTACGACATCCGTTGGTGACTTCGATCTGAGTGGCGATCTCGGAGAGGGAGACCTTGATCTTCTTTACAGCGAAATATCCGCCGGCACGAACAATGGTGACTTTGATTTGACCGACGACGGTTTCGTAAACGTTGACGATCTCAACGATTGGATCATCAACCAGAAAAAGACGACCTTGGGCGATGCGAACCTCGATTTCTTTGTCGACGGTTCCGACTTCAACATTTGGAATGACAACAAATTCGCAGCCGTGGATTCCTGGACTCAGGCCGATTTCAACGCCGATGGCGTTGTGGATGCAAGTGACTTTAATATTTGGTTTAGCAACCGATTCACGCCGAGCGCCGCGGCGCGTTCTGCACCCAGCGGTGAACATGGCCAACAGGACCGCTTACCCCGTCAAGCGGCGGCCCAACGTCCAGTAGGCGCACTTAGAGCTATTGCGACAGATTTCGTTTTCGCCGAATCGCTGGAGCGGCGAGCGACGGTTGATAAAGAAGACGTAACGCGTGCGCCCCATCACGACAATCAGGGCGCTCAAGACTCGCAGTTAAGTCGAGTGGATAACCGTCGCCAGAATTCACGATCACCAAGACGACTGGTGGCACAATCTCGGCATGAGACGAGTCAGCTTGTCGACGAAGCGTTGGGTGACTGGCATGACGAATTCACGCTGAAATAATCCACACATTCGCGGTGATGGCCGACAGATACGTAGCATAGGCGGCTCGCCTGTTATGTGTTCGCCTCGATGTAGCCCTAACCGTTGCGGTGTCTCGATCCACGCAAAAGTTTTAGTTTGGTGGGTCTCTCTTGCCGAGAGTGACCGGTGCGGGGTCAAAATGAACCGCGCGGTTGGTGTTCCTGTTACGGAATTACCTACATAGTCGACACGGCGCCGGCAACGTAACCATCGCACTGGTCACTCTCGGCCAGAGTGACCCACGCGATCCGCGACACTTCAAACCGCTCAAAAAAAGAAGTAGAGTGTCTGGAGCTTGAAGTTTTGTCAAAGGAGTTTCTTGTCATGACCAAGTCCCTGCCATCGATTCAGATGGCGTCACTCAAGTTACTTGCCGTAGCGACCGTGACATTGACGCCGTGCCTGCTTCACGCGCAGCAACAACTGCCGACCGGCCAGCGTCGCTATCTCAACACACTGACGCCGATCAAGGATCCACAGCCGCTATTGGCTGATTTTCCGGAATTCGTCGCACCGATCGTTGAA